>JANWXA010000028.1 GCA_025055465.1 Candidatus Kapaibacterium sp. | reverse complement strand
ATTGTGCAAGATGTACCGGCAGTGGTACAGGTACAGTTGGGGCAGCCGTTGGTGTTGGAGATTCAGGCCAGCGGGGACGAGCTGCAGTACCAGTGGTACAAGGACTGGCAGCCGATAGCTGGGGCAACGTCGCCACGGTATGAGAAGTCGGCAGCGGAGCAGGGGGATGTGGGGACGTACTGGTGCGTGGTACAGAATCGGTGTGATTCGGCCTGGAGTAGGCAAGCACAGGTGCAAGTGGTGGTGAGCGTAGCAGAAGCGAAGGAGAGGGCGGTGCTGGAGGTGGTGCCGCAGCCGGTGCTGGGAGGGGTAATGGAGATCCGATACGTGGTGGAAGGGGAAGGGGTGATCGTGGTGCGGGATGCGGCGGGACGGGAAGTAGAGCGGCGGTTGGTTATGGGGACCGGGCGTACGGTTGTGGCTGTGTCGGGGAGTGGGACGTACACAGTGCAGATAGAGCAGGCGGGACGGGTGATAGGACAACGGGTTGTCGTGGTTGTGCGCTAAAGAAAACTTCGGGAACAAACCGGCAGAGGATAGTATTCGTTTGCCGGTTTGTATTTTTGCGAATACATGTGGAATGTTTTAGTTGTTAGAGGAGCAACCAATGGCGCGCTGTACATGCTGGTACAAGGTAGGCTTTGTTGCGGCAGGGTGGGTCCTACTAACGGTTGCGGTACATGCGGCGGGGACAATCATCAAGCAACGCCCACCGAGCGCACTTCGGCAGTGCACAGGCGATACGTTGGTACTAACGGTACAGGCAGAGCCACCGGTTGGCGAGTCAGGTTTGCAATATCAGTGGTATAAAGATGGTGTCCCATTGGTAGATGGAGGGCGAGTCAGTGGGGCCCGAAGTAATCGGCTCACAATTGTAAACGTCGTCTCAGCAGACGCCGGCTCCTATACAATCGTGGTCACGACAATTCCCTCGGGGGCTACGGAGGAAGCGCAGACGCAGGTGGACATAGCCCTGAGGGCACAAATTACGCGGCAGCCGAGCGCGCAGACGCTGTGCGCAGGTCAGCAGATGACGCTCTCCATTCAAGCGACCGGGACAATAGATGGCTATCAGTGGTACCGCAATGGCTCTATTGTGCCTGGAGCAACAGAGGCAACTTATTCCACTTCAGCAGCTCCAAGTGACGCTGGTGAATGGTGGTGTGTGGTTATCAGCCCTTGTGGAAACGTGATCTCGGAGAAAGTGACCGTGCAGGTTAATGTTGCTCCGAGCATTGCCACAGGGCCGGCGGGGACAGCAGTATGTCGTGGAGCAGCCTTCTCCCTGGAAGTACAGGCAGGAGGAACACCACCTTTGCAGTATCAATGGTATCGTGATGGTTCGCCAATTTCAGGAGCCAACCAGGCTACTTACCAGGATGTAGCGGCGCAGACGGGAACATATTTTGTCGAGGTTACTAATAGCTGCGGTACAGTGCGTTCACAGTCGGTGACTGTGCGCGTTAAGGAGCCCCCACAAATTACGCAGCAACCTCAGGGTGGTTCTTTCGGACAGGGTGCTCGGGTGGAGCTGAGCGTGCAGGCGACGGGCGAGCCTCCGTTGAGCTATCAATGGTATCGGAACGGGGTTCCGATAGCAGGGGCTACCAGTGCTACCTACGTTATTGCGAACATGTCGCGTTCGGATGAAGGGGCCTATTTCTGTGTGGTGACAAATGAATGCGGTTCTGATACCAGCGATCAGGTCCGTGTGACGCTAACTGGGATTGTAGAGCAGGCGGTCGGGCGCGGGATTATACTTTGGGCGGTAACCCCGCATCCGGTTAGTGGGGATGCCAGCATTCGGTATCGGGTAATGGAGGAGGGGTGGTTGCGCCTTAGCGTGTTAGACCTCTACGGGCGTCCAATGGCCGTGTTGGCGGAAGGCTTTGTGGCTGCGGGTGATCATAGCCAGCGAGTGGATGTTGATGCCCTCGGTTTAGCTGCGGGGACCTATATCTACCAACTGGAGACAGCCTCCGACGTTGTCCGGCAGCTCATGGTCGTGGTGCGGTGACGCAAGTCCGACTGTATACGCCCACTCTTTGGGAAGTCCAAAGGGTGGGCTTTTTTATTACTCGCTATGCCGCAGCGGGAAGGCTATGTGCTGGGGTCTGTACTCTGGTGTTGCTATGGCACAGTTCGGTATTTGCCGAACGCTGTGCTTTTCCGGGGTGGCATCGGAAATACTTGCGCCACGATATAGCGAGTGAGCGCCCCGAATTGCCGTCCTCCTACGAAACTCCTGACAGGCGCTTTCGCCTCCATTATACCATCAATGGCCCTGACGCTGTGTCATCCGTGGATGCCGATGGCAACGGAATTCCTGATTACGTGGACACAGCTGCTGACTTGCTGCGGTATGTCTTTTCCGTGTTGGTGGACAGTATGCGGTATGCGCCGCCTCCCTCGGACGCCGGTGCTGGGGGATCGGAGGCTTACGACGTCTACTTCTTAGACCTCGGACATCTGGGACTGTACGGAGAAACAGTGCCGGAACGCCTCTTGCCTCAGGGCATACCGCCGCGCTTCACGTCTTTTCTCAAGCTGGATAACAATTATGCTGCTTCGGACTCTTTCGGCGGCCGCCCATCGTATAGGGAAACAGGTACGCGAGCGCTCCGCATTGCTATTGCGCACGAGTTCTACCATGCTATCCAGTTTGGTAATTACGGGATTGCACGTAGCGGGATTCTGCTCTATGAGCTGGCCAGCACATTTATCGAATGGCGCATTTTTCCAGACACGCGGGATTATGAGCAGTTTCTGCCTGATCTCTTTCATAAGCCGGAGCAATGTGTTTTCGGCAATAGTGAAAATAGCGCCTTGGGATATCGTCTTGCTATCTTCGGCCAGTATTTGTACCTGCGCTGGGGCGATGGGGTTTTCTATCTTCTGTGGGAGCACATAGGTGAAGGGAAACACCCTTATGCTGCGTTGGATATGGCACTAAGGCGCGTTACGCAGAGCTCTCTGGGACAAGCATGGTGTGAGTTTTTGCCATGGCTATACTATACAGGGAATCGGGCACGCGCTGGATATTTTCCTCGAGCCACTGAGTTCCCGATGGTCCGGTTTGCTTTGACGGAACGCTTTGCCCCCCCTACAGTGATGAGTAGTGGACACCTTCGCCCCTTTGAGTTCCGCTTCTTCCGGGTGTTTTTTACTGGCAGTGGCCAACGGACACCCGATACATTGGACGTAGCGCTGACCAATCCTGACTTAGATGCTGTCCTGCATGCTCAGCTTCGTGCTACATCATATACGTTTGCCTGTGGCATTATTCCAGGTGGGGAGCCCATAGCCGGAACGCCTTACTCGGTCCACCTGCAGGGGGAGAGAGAGCTTTGTCAGCGAGTGTTCTGGAATGCGGGTTTCCCCTTGACGGCTGTTGGGGAGCCGTACCCACAGCCGTACGTACTGGGTCAGCATGATAAACTCTGCCTCCCTGTCCCCACGGCGGTCCCGTTGGAAGCTGTGGCTGAGGTGGACGTGTATACACTTTCGCTCCAGCGGGCTGCACAGTTTCGTGTTGCAGTGCGGGCAGACGATCAGCGGCTTTCTTGCTGCCTTGGCCCTGTGCACCTTCGCTCAGGGATTTATGTGTACCGGCTCGTCGTAGCGAGCCACGAACTGTGGGGTAAACTCCTGGTACGTGAGGAGCCGTGATTGCGTTGGAAACCCACGGATTGGGGAAGGCGTACGTGCCTGGTGTTTGGGTACTGCGGGACCTCACGCTACGATTGGAAGCAGGGGCAGCACTGGCGGTGATGGGTCCTAACGGTGCAGGTAAGACTACTCTCGTGAAGCTTTTGTGTGGGCTGACAGAGCCAACAGCGGGTAATATTTGGCTTGATATTGACGGTCAACGGCATAGCCCACGGGAATGCCTTTGGTGGGCGATGGGGGTTGCGGGCCCATTTTTGCAACTCTACGATGAGTTTACACCGTGGGAGCTCCTGAGTCTAAGTACGCGCCTGCGAGACAAGCGATGGGAGCCACGAAGAGCCCAGTGGCTAATAGAACAGCTCGGGCTGCATACGACTGCCTCCCAGCGCATTGCTGTGCTGTCGTCCGGCATGCAGCAGAGAGTTCGTATCGCACTGGCGCTACTCCATGAGCCAGTTGTTTTGGTGCTGGATGAGGTAACGGCTATGTTGGATGCTGCAGGAATCGCTGCTGTGGAGAAGCTGGTGCGGTGGCATTGCGAGCGCGGTGGGATTGTCGTTGCTGCTACGAACACAGGGCATGAACGTCGGTGGTGCCAACACACTTTGGAATTGCCCGTTCGACAACTTGCCTGATAAACACTATGTGGTTCCTATGGCTCTGCTGGATGTGTATTGTGAGCGTAGCCATCTCTTGTTACACGGGTAAACCGGTTTCTGAGGGGGAACGGGAGGGACTGCCGCTGTGGGTCAGTACAGCTCGGCTGCCGGAGCACTTGGAGTTCTGCGGTGAGCCACTTCCCCTGACATTGTCTGAAGTCCGGGAGAATATGGAGCGTGAGTTGTACATTCTACTACAGCAGCCGGGGCAGTTGGTTTTATACCAAAAGCGGGCGGGGCGTTATCTGAGCCTCTTTGAACAACTCCTGCAAGCGGCCGGGATGCCTACAGACTTGAAGTATGTCGCCATTGCCGAAAGCGCTCTCTTGCCAACGGTGCAGTCTCCGAAACAGGCGGTTGGACTGTGGCAGTTCATTCCGGAAACTGCGCGCAAGATGGGGCTTCGTGTAGACGAGTTCGTTGACGAACGGCGTCATCCCGAGCGTAGCACGCGCGCCGCCTTACGCTATCTCCAGCAGGGATATGAGCTCTTCGGTAATTGGACACTGGCAGTTGCTGGCTACAATATGGGACACGAGAACTTACAAGCTCAGCTCCAGCTCCAAGGTGCCCGAAGCTTTTACGACGCCTTCCTCAACGAAGAAACTACTCGGTACATCTATCGCATAGTCGCTATCAAGCATGTGCTGCAGAACGCAGCGCAGTATGGGGTGGAGATGCCGCGAGTAGAGCACTACTCTCCTCCTGTGGTGCGGATTATTCGCTGGTCGGAAGCAATCCCAGACCTCGTGGAATGGGCTCGACAACAAGGTGTACGCTATAAGGACGTTCGGCTTTTGAATCCATGGATTCTCCAGTCGAGGCTCCCGGCTCCGCCCTCTGGGATGGTGTACGAGATTGCTCTTCCGCGGTAGTGGTCAGGCTTCGGATCCTTGGGCTTTCAAGATGTCTTCCGACGTTACCAGAATTGCTCCTGCTTCCTGCATTTCGGCGAGTGCCAGCTTGCCATCGTCGGGGTTGAGATTCACGGCTCGGATAGCGTCGGTAACAACGTATGTTTTGAAGCCCTCTCGGATGGCGTCTAATGCCGAGGCCCGGACACAGTAGTCCGTTGCCAGCCCAGTTACGTACAACTCCGTAACTCCCTGTTGCCGGAGATAGTCGGCTACGCGTACATTTGTGGCTTCAAAGGCAGAGTAGCCATCATCTTGGTTTCCGGTCCCCTTGAGCAGAACAAGGTGGATTGTGTCCGTACGGAGACGCGGGTGGAGTTCTGCTCCCCATGTGCCTTGGACACAGTGTGGCGGCCATTTCTGGAAGTGTACTGTCTCCTGGGGATGCCAGTCCTTAGACGCTAATATCAGTGGGAAAGCATCCATCAGGCGGTTGATGACTGGGACGACGGCATCACCGTCGGGAACGGCAAGTGCTCCTCCGGGGCAGAAGTCGTTTTGGACGTCAACGATCAGCAACGCCTTCATGGTCGGCGCGGGCTGATATTGTGAGACGTGGGGTAGGGCGTCTCTATGGACGAAGAGCCTCCCGGACGAGTCTGTCCCGTAACTCCATCAGTGGGCGGCTGATTCCGACTGTGTAGAGGTGGGGATTTTCAAAGCGTTTATGCACATCCGGCAGTTGACGGAATCGCTCGGCTGCATAGGCGCGCACCTCGGCAAGAGAGGGCGGCGACGAGCAGAGCTTGCCATTGCTTAACACAGGCTGGAGGAGAGGTTCAGCGGAGAGGTCGCTTACCAAGGTGCGCTGCATGGGATAAAATGGATGGTAGAGCTCAACCGGGGGACTTGCTTCTTCTATCAGTGAGATACCGTCAGCAGCGAAAGAGCCGTCAGGGTGCCGATAGCGGAACAGCCGTTTGCGCCCCGGCAGTAGTACCTTTGTAAAGTCGTCAGACACCTTCAGGGTTGGATAGCCCCCGCATTCTACGAGCTTATAGACGCCATCCAATGCCGGGCAGTCATAAGCAGTGACCAAGCGTGTGCCGATTCCGAAGCCATCAACTGGGGCTCCTTGCTGTAAGAGGCTACGAACAACGTATTCGTCCAACTGGTTTGAGGTAAAGATCTTCACATAGGTAAGCCCCGCCTCGTCCAGCATTTGGCGAGCCCGCTTGCTCAGGGCAGCTAAGTCCCCGCTGTCTATGCGAATGCCCAGGAGGCGGTATCCAGAAGCCTCCAGTTCTTTTGCCACGCGAATGGCGTTTGGAATACCGCTGGCAAGGGTGTTGTAGGTGTCTACTAACAGAACGCAGCGATCGGGGTAGATCTGAGCAAAGGTGCGGAAAGCCTCCAGCTCGTCCCCAAAACTTTGAATCCACGAATGCGCCTGGGTGCCTGTGATGGGGATTCCGTACAGCATCCCAGCCGCGACGTTAGAGGTAGCGTCTACTCCACCGATGTATGCTGCTTTGCTGGCAAGCATTCCTCCCCAACCCTGAGCACGGCGCAGCCCGAAGTCCGCTATAAAGCGCTCTCCTGCAGCCCATCGGATGCGCATTGCCTTTGTGGCGATGAGTGAGGCGAAGTTGAGTAGGTTCAGCACGAGCGTCTCTACCAACTGTATTTCCAGTAGCCCGCCTTCAACCCGGACAATCGGTTCGCGCGGGAAAACGATTTCACCTTCACGCACACTCCAGAGGGATCCCCGAAAGCGGAACGTGCGCAAGTATTCCAGAACCTTGTCTTGGAACCCGTGTCGGCGAAGATAGTCAAGGTCTTCTTCAGAGAAGCTAAGACAGAGAAGAGCTTCGACCAGCTCTCCTAAGCCAGCGAAGACCACGTATCCCCCGTTGAAGGGGTTGCTGCGGAAGAAATATTCGAACGTGGCTGGGACGTCGGCGCGTCCACTCAAAAAATAACCCTGTGCCATCGTGAGTTCATATAGGTCGGTGTAGAGCCCTAAGTGATGCAGAAAATCGCGCACCATTCAGTCTGGTCTCGCTGCTGCTATGGCACACTCAGCTCCCGCTATGGGTTTGCCATTGGTTGTCTCTATCGCAATAGAGATCAGTGTTGTTGTTGGAGGGGGGAGGTCCAGGGTTGCTACGAGGTGGAGCTCTTCCCGGACATGCGCTATGTCTGAGCTCCTGGTGGCGAATTGAAGGTTCCGTATTTTCTCCGACAGTTTGAAGAGTTGCTGGAGCTGTAGCAAGGCGCTGTAGACAGCGGTGAAGAGAATATCAGTGGTCAGTGCGGATGATGCCCAATGGGGCGGTAACCAGGTCTCAACGCGTAGGGTGTTGGGGAAATAGAGAAAATGTAAGCAGGGCAGTTCGGGATTCGGGGCGCGACACTGTGAGCAATGGAAAGTATGGGGTGGAGGCATGTACTGCACGTCTGAAAGCATGTCGAGGGGTAGCACGACTGCGCCACAGGGATGCCCCGGTACGCGAAGGAGAAAATATAGACCCCACGGCTCGGCTGCTTGGCCCAGCTCCAAGGCGATTTCCGGAGCGAGCCTTCCCCACACGCCGACAGGTGCAGGATGGTAGAGGACGCCCTCAGCAGAGAAACGCAGCTTCTGTGGCGCAAACGGTACAGAAAGCTCACCAGCATACCAGAGACACCCCTCCTGGAGTCGCTGGAAGACAATCGGTGTGTCGGCCGGGTAGACATAGTTCATCTCTGCGCCGCAGGGGGAGATGTAGGGGTATTCAGGGTGGCGACCAGTCGTGTTGGGTTGTAGCTGCTGAAAGAACGAACGCAAGAAGCGTGCATCCGATAGTTCAGAGCCAGCATGCCAGAGCCGCCCTCGCAGGTCAATGGTATAGAAGTACTCTCGTGCAGTGCCCCGCATAGCTTTTTTATGTCTTGCGCCAAGCTTGTAATTTTGCGGGGCGAAAGTACGAAGCTGTTGCAGATTGCTAAGGGGATTCAATGGCAGTGTATTCCCGCGAAATACCTCTGGGGATGCAGATACCGTCCTTTGAGTTGGAGGACGCGCTCTCTGGGCAGAGACGTTCGCTCCAGGAGTTAAAATCAGAACGGGCGACGGTGATTATGTTCCTCTGCAACCATTGCCCGTATGTCAAGCATATTCAGCCTAAGCTTGTTGAGCTTGCCCGCGAGTATCTTGCCAAAGGTGTCTCCTTTATTGCGGTAAACCCGAACGATCCGGAAGCGTATCCGGAAGATTCTCCAGAAAACATGCGCCGGGTTGCGCAAGAGCTTGGCTATCCGTTTCCGTATTTGTTTGATGAGACACAGGAAGTTGCCCGTGCCTATGGGGCGCAGTGTACTCCAGAGTTTTATGTTGCCGATGGAGAATTGCGGCTGGTCTATCACGGGCGTTTTGACGCTTCGACCCCAGGCAATGGGTTACCGGTAACGGGCCAGGAATTACGGGCAGCGCTGGATGCTCTGCTTGCTGGAACTCCGGTGCCATATCCCCAGCATCCAGCGTTGGGCTGCAGCATTAAGTGGCGCACACAGGAGGTACCGTAGTTGCCGATTTCGACTCTGCGGACGGCTGAAGCAGCCGGTTCAGTACCCATTGAACCGTGGTGTTCACATGGGATACAAAGGCATTTGTTCGAGCGACTTTGGGGGCTGCAATGGCAGCAGAAATTGGCGTCGGACTGATGGGCTGTGGGGCCATAGGTTTCAGTGTTGCTGAAGCCTTCGTGCGTGGTGAGGTCCCCGGAGGAATACTTCGTGCGGTCTTTGACCAGAACGGCGTCAGAGCCCAGGCAGTGGGGGCTTTGGTGCATCCCCCTGTCTCTGTTGCTGTGGATGTAGCTGAATTTCTCCGCACGGAGGGCCTTCGCCTGGTTGTGGAAGCGGCGTCGCAGCAAGCGGTCCATGAGTATGGTGCGCAGGTGTTGCAGGCGGGATGCGATTTGCTCATTTTGAGCGTTGGAGCCCTCTTGGAACCTCCCGGGTCAGATCTGCCGGCGTTAGCGGAGCGGTGGGGGCGGAGGTTGCACATTCCTTCTGGAGGTATTGTCGGCATTGACGGGCTCAAAGCAGCCGCCTTTCGTGGCGAGGTGGAGGTGGTTGTTCTGACTACGCGGAAACCGCCTTATGCGTTAGCGCCCGAAACCCTAATGGAGCGCCTCCATCTCCAACCGTCCGAGATCCGGGAGCCAATGGTTGTCTATGAGGGACCGGCTCGAGAGGCTGTACGGTACTTTCCAGCAAACATTAACGTGGCTGCTACGCTCAGCCTGGCTGGCATTGGACCAGAACGCACGATGGTGCGTATCGTTGCTGATCCACGCATAACACTCAACGTGCATGAGATTTATGCTCGTGGAGCCTTCGGGGAAATTAGCATCACTGTGCGCAACATTACCCATCCGCAGAATCCCCGAACCAGTATGTTGTCAGTACTGTCGGTGTTAGCAACCCTGCGGGAAATCTGTCGTCCAGGGATTCATTTGGGGACGTAGCTGCTGCACACGCGTCCAGCAGCACTTAATTCCCGGCTCGGTACAGCGAAATCTACGGGAGGCTATATCGGCTCAGCCGCTGACAAAGGGGCAGATTCGAGGACGTGAAAGCGAGCTATAATCGGACAGGGCGTGGCGAATCCTGCAGGATGTGGCGGACTCGGCAACACCCCTTAGCGATACGGGGACTGCCACATCACCGAGGAAGCGTCAAAGGAACAGAGAGTTTGCGCTTGCACTCAACGTAGGGGCTGGTTTCTGTGAACTCCCAGGTGGACAAACATAGACAGGGTGCGGAAATAGGATGAATGATGTAAAGCAGAGACCCGCTTTCGACAGCTCAGTGCGCGGCTGTTACTCTGGGTTTGAGGCCGCGGAGTTATGTGCTACATCTCAGAAACCATGCTCTAAGATTAGACGTGCAGCTTGCAGTCGGGTCCACTGCTGTCGTCTTAGCGGGGGCAAGCTGAGGTTGTGTGAGGCGATGTTTTCAGCAATGTGGTCTGCAGACGAGCTTGCAACCAGTATGCTGCGAATTCCTTCGGTGTGGCGTATGAGTGCCAGAGCAAGCTGTGCCAGTGGGACCGGGGGAATGGGGCACTGAAGGGCTTCTTCAAGCACCGGGCGCAGGCGGCGGGCGCGCTCCCATGCGCGAGCGGCGTATAGACGTCCAATGTCAGAAAGCGCCTGTTGAAGCCGTGCCCTGTAAGTCTGCCATTCCTGCTCCGCACCTGTCGTGGTAAGCAGTGGTTTCAGCAACTGTGCCAGCGAGCGCAGCCGTTCGGTAAGATACCCTGATTGCATCCGAATCCAGTCCTCGTAGCTGGCAAACTCGTGCCAGTGATCTTGGAGGAAGAGGCTTAAGGTCAACGACTCCCGTACCATGTCGCGTTGCACCCCATTCAGAGGTAGCGAGGTTAGCGAGCGCAATAACTGGGTCTCTGCGTGGACAAACTCGCGCAACTGTCCTCGGATGTGCTCAACGGAGACAAGAGTTGTTTTTGCTACTGGGGGTTCGGCAATCAGGACTGGTCGGCCGTTGAGCTGGGCGTTGAGCGGTCGGTAAGCTACCACCTGTATTCCATAGCCGACAGCGTACTCCAAGAGTGTTTGCCCTCCAATGACCGGCTCGATTGCTGCCTGGGGTTCAAATAGGTTGAATGGGATGAGCAGTAGACGGAAATGATGCTCTTCGCCACCGACGGAACGAGCGAGTTCCACGAGCTCAGGAAACGGGAGTAACAGGGAGGAAGCACTATGGGGGAGGAGGCACTCAGACTGGATACCGTAAGAGCGGAGATATCCCTGCTGGCACTCCTGCTCCAGAAATGCAAAGGCGTATTCCAGGCGGCGGAGAAGTTCATGTTGTGCTTCGTCCCGTGGTAGTCCCTGTGCGATTGCCCACTGCAGGAAAAGCTCAGGCTGTTGGAGCACAACACCGAGCAGCAGGTTATGCCGAAGGCGTTGGCGGCACTCCTGGAGCTGCTCTTGTAAGAAGTCGGGATGAATACAATAACTGAGGCCATCACGCAACCGTGCCAGTTCCAGATATGGACGTCCTTCGTGTTCACGTTCTAATGCTCGGTGGTAGAGCATCCCTTCCAGGAGTCCAACAGAGGCAAGCACAATAGGGTATTGTTGGGTTTGTGCAGACCACTCGCCCAGAGTGCTTTCGCTGAAACCGTCGTCTGTACTGGGGGCAGTAGCAAAAAGACGAACCCCGTGACGCCAAGCCTGCTCTAAGAGATCGCGGGCGTTGGGCAGCGGTGGGAAACGGCAAGTACTGAGCCCTAAGGAGGGGAGGGGAAAATCCGGTGCCTGGTGCTGGAGCATGGTACGTTTTTCCTCATTTACCCATTTCGTTACAAAAGTAGGAAGAAACGGCTAAAGCATCTTCGGCAATGGAGCCGAAGTCTCTGCGTCAGTGCGTCGTGAGGTAGGAGAGAGCAACGATGCAGGAGAGTCGAATTTGGATACTGCCGGAGTTCCTTGCCAGCCAGATTGCCGCTGGTGAAGTCGTGCAGCGTCCGGAGTCGGTAGTCAAAGAACTGGTAGAAAACGCGCTGGACGCTGAGGCGACTACTGTAGCGGTGACAGTGCATGCAGCGGGCAGGCGCCTTATACACGTCGTTGATGATGGCTATGGAATGAGCCGTTCGGACTTAGCGCTTAGCATCCGCCGGCACGCTACCAGCAAGCTGCGTGAATTGGAGGATCTGCACCGAATCGCCACGCTGGGCTTCCGTGGGGAGGCGTTGGCTGCAATTGCAGCGGTTTCGCATCTGGAAATTCGGACACGCCAGGCCGATGATCCCGTCGGATGGCGCTTGCTATCGGAGCCAGATACAGAACCCAGGATTGAACCCTACGCCGGCGAGAAAGGAACGCAAGTGCTTGTGCGGAACCTCTTTTACAACGTGCCAGCACGACGTAAATTTCTTCGTTCAGACTTGACTGAATTCCGCCTGATCGCCGATACTATGACCCGCTTCGTGCTGGGGCACCCTCCCGTTCGTTTTTTGTTTAGCGATGAGCGAGCTCTGATCTTTGACGTTGCCCCGGGCACGTTGCAGGAGCGCTTTGCCGCTCTCTTCGGTGATGAGCTGGTGCAGAAAATGTTACCGGTGGAAAGCGCGTATGCTGGTTTTCGTGTTTGGGGATTCGTAGGACATCCCGAATGTGCGCGCCCGTCACGGGCTCAGCAGTTCCTGTTTCTTAATCGCCGTTGGATCCAACACAGGGGCCTGAGCCACGCTGTCTATACAGCGTACGAGCAACTGTTAGAGAGTGGCACTTACCCCATATTCGTTTTGCACATAGAGGTAGACCCAGAGCAGGTTGACGTCAACGTCCATCCGCAGAAGCACGAGGTCAAGTTCGAAGAAGAACGTCAGGCTTTTACGGCTGTCCTGCAGGCGGTCACGGAGGCTTTAGGACGTAGCCATCTGGCTCCGACGGTGACTTTGGGGATGGCACAGACACCGATGACCGTGGAGCGTACCGCTCACGGTCAGCCTCTTCTGGTCAATCGGATCACGGGCGAGGTAGTGGCACCGGAGCAAATACAGCCAAGGCATTGGCAGCTGGGAGGGTCAGGGAGCTTTCCTGTGCCAGCGTACCGTCAGGCAACGCGGGGAACCGCTGCTCCGCAGAATGCTGCAACCGTGCTCTTCCAAGAAGAGCTACAACTGCGCTGCTGGCAGGTGCATGATACGTACATCTTCTGGGAGACTCCGGAAGGAATACGCATTGTGGACCAGCATGTAGCCCATGAGCGGGTGCTATACGAGCGCTTCCGCCGTGTCTGGGAAGCCGAGCGTAAGATCCCACAGAGATTGCTGCTTCCACTTCCTCTGTCCCTGGAATCTGCCCAACGGTCCCTCGTAGAGGAATTGTGGGAGCCGCTCCACGAGCTGGGGTTTGAGCTCCAACGCGCAAGCTCAGGTGCTATGGAACTTGCTGCGGTGCCTGCGGACATCCCGCCGGGCCAGGAGGATACGGTGTTGATGGAGCTGCTGGAGGGATATCGGGAATACAGTCACCAGCTTCGAGGCTCTGCCGTGGAGCGGCTGTTGGCAACGTTGGCGTGCAAAGCTGCCGTTAAAGCTGGGCAGACGTTGTCGGAGCCGGAAATTCACTCGCTTATAGCAGAGCTTCAGCACTGCGTGTTGCCGTACGTTTGCCCTCACGGACGCCCTGTTGTAGTGGAAATCACGCGTCAGGAGCTCGAGCGCTTCTTCGAGCGACGCTAATGTGCCCGGAGCGGGAGTCGAACCCGCACGGGGCTTGCGCCCCACGGGATTTTAAGTCCCGTGCGTCTACCGGTTCCGCCATCCGGGCAGTTGCCCTTCGCGAAAATACAGGCTTCTTCCCCCCA
>JANWXA010000289.1 GCA_025055465.1 Candidatus Kapaibacterium sp. | reverse complement strand
GGAAATTCACTACGTCGATAGTCAATGGGGACGAAACGCTCGTTTTGGATGTAGTACGTGATGAACAGCGAAGTAAAGGGGAAATCCTCTCGGATTCGGCGGCGGCGCTCTTCCTCGGGAAGCCCGGCGTAAGGATCTGCGGCAGTGTCCGCTGCGTGCTGTTGTGGTGTGGTATCCCGGAGGTCTTGCGTTGTGTCGGGAACTGGGGTAGTGGTCTGCGGGAGGGTGTCAGACAAGCTCGGTAAGGTGTCGGTCCGACCCGCCCGCTGCCGTTTCAAATATTGGTCCATAGCATAGAAGGATCGAAGGGCTTCAGCATTGTTGCGTACCAGCTTGAATTCCAAGCGAGCAGTCGTTTGCAGGAGTTGGCGCATTTCTGCTTCGTTGGTCACGCCCGGCAGTTCTAAGACAATGCGCCGTGTCCCTTGTTTTTGGATGTTGGCTTCAGCTACACCATACTTATCCACTCGCTGCCGGATGACCTCCAGTGCCTGATCTATGGCGCCATCAATATTGCGTTGGAGGCGTTCCAGGATGTTCTCCTCGCTTACCTCCCGCAAGTCGCCGATGTCGTAGTACGATATCAGGGAACGTCCTTGTGGACGGGCGAGGCGGTCGAAGTTGCGCAGAAAAATCTGGAGAACGGGTTCGTCGCTTCGTTTTGCTTCGCTGCGTGTAGCGTCAATGACTTGGCGAAAGACCTCATCAATAGCCTCTCGTTCGGCAGCCTCCTCCAAAAGTCGAATAACATCCACCTCTAACGTTACGTACATACCGCCGCGTAAGTCCAACCCCAGCTTAAGGGCGCTCTGCTTTGCACTCTGAAGCGTAGCGCCGTGGAGCTGCTCAAACTCTGCTAACTGGACTGAGTCTCCATTCTGCTGTAAGTGGGTTTTTTGCCTCTCTAAATTCCATGCTCGGTAGGTGGGCACCAAGATGTAGATTCCAAACGCGAGGGGGAGAACCAACAACGCCCATTTCCCCCATAGCTGTCGTAGGCGCTTTGGCACGGGCGTACCCTTTTTGGAATGGAACAAGCACCGTAACAGACACAAAAATACAGCTTTCGTTCCCGGCTCTGGGCTGGGGAGGCATAGTATTTTTGCAAGCTAATAGGCACCATTTAGCAATGCCGCTCCGAGGCGTTACTGTAGATTTATGGAATACGCTTGTTGGAGCATCCGGCAATATTCATCGGCAGGAGGAACGACTTCGCTGTAT
>JANWXA010000288.1 GCA_025055465.1 Candidatus Kapaibacterium sp. | reverse complement strand
ATAGAAGAGCTCACCTCTATCCACGGTGTTGGGGAGCGCATTGCGGCGTCAGTACATCACTTTTTCCACGATCCACAAAATCAGGAACTTCTGCAGCGGCTGCGACACTCCGGACTGCAGTTCGCCACAGAGCCTCCAAGGCCGAAACAGCCCTCAGGCTTCTTTTCTGGTAAAACCTTTGTCCTGACCGGCGAGCTATCCTCCATGACACGCGACTCCGCTCGCAGTGAAATAGAGGCTCGAGGTGGGCGAGTTACAGACTCCGTAAGCCGGCGGACAGACTATTTGGTTGTAGGTGCAAACCCTGGATCCAAGCTCCGCAAGGCCCACGAATTGGGAGTTGCCCAGTTGACGGAACAAGAATTTCTCAACCTACTGGCTCAGAATCCCGCAGAATAATACCCAATGCCTTATCCATCCCATCGAAGTGATGCAGCAGTCGACTGGCTCTTGTTGTTGACAGTCTTGGGGCTTCTGCTCTTCAGCGTTGCTCTGGTTTACAGCGCCAGCGCTCCCGTAGCTGCGTGGAAATTCGGTTCCAGCCAGTATTTCTTCTGGCGGCAGGCTATCCGGGCAGGGCTCAGCATAGCCATTGTGCTTGTGCTCATGCATGTGGATTACCATCTTTGGCAGCGCTTAGCAGGGGTTCTACTTTGGGTAGGGATCGCGTGCTTAGTTCTCACCCTGCTGCTTGCCGAGCCAGTCAAGGGAGCAGCACGCTGGCTTCAGCTCGGTCCAGTCCGTTTCCAGCCTTCGGAGTTTGTCAAGTTTGCCCTCCCTTTCTTTATTGCAGCCCGCTTGTCCCCCGAGAACACTCAAAAGACACTATCCCAGCCCTCAGTGCGCCAGACGCTGCTGTGGGTGGCCATTTGTTGTGGGCTAATCGCCGTACAACCTAACGCCTCAGCCGCAGGGCTCATTGCAGGTGTTGCCTTCCTCACCTTTATGTCCGCAGGGATACGGGGACGAACCTTAGCTTTACTGGCCCTTCTCGGAAGCACAATCTTTACTGTGTACACCCTGATGGCTCCATATCGCCTTCAACGATTGCTTGCATTTTGGGACTCATGGCAGGGGGAAGCTGTCTATCAGGTACGCCAATCCCTGCTCGCTTTCGGACACGGGGGGCTCTTTGGCGTCGGACCTGGACAAAGCCTGCAGCGCGAGTTTTTCCTCCCGGAAGCCTATGGGGACTTCGTGTTCGCTATCATTGGGGAGGAATACGG
>JANWXA010000287.1 GCA_025055465.1 Candidatus Kapaibacterium sp. | reverse complement strand
GCAGGGTACAGTGCTCACCTTTAGCGTTTTCCCGACCGACACCGGCTGGATGGAGGCTCGCTTCCGTATCCGGCTTCAACCATGCGCCCACGATACTGTTATTGTGGTTCGAGTCTATGGAATCTCCCCCATCCTAACTGCCCCCACTACTCGACCATATACACTTCGCTGCCAGCTCGGACAGATGGACTCCATCCCAATCGCCAACACAGGAAACGACACGCTGCGCATTGAACGCATCTGGATAGACCAATCCCCGCCTGGTACTATCACCGTACTGGGCTGGCGTAGCGGTCAAGCCTTGCCTGCCCGCATTCCACCGCGTCGTGCCGATACTCTTCGCCTCTTTATCCAGCCGCCGTCTGAAGGCGCCTTTACGGCGACACTGTGGCTGGAGAACAACGACTCTACGAAAGTACGCGGACAGAAGAACCCCTTCCGCATAGAGCTTAGCGGTGAAGCCCGGCGGACAGATCTTGTCAGCGAACTCCGGTCTTACGACTTCGGGCGAGTCTGCGTAGGTAGCAGCCGAGAGGTACGTCTTCGCGTGGAGAACCGGGGGACCCTAACGGCATTCCTGAGCCAGCCACGCGTTGCCCCACCCTTCATGGCAGAACTGGAAGACCGACGCAATCCCCCGCTGATATTAGGTAAGGACTCTTTAGGCCTACGCATCCGTTTCAGCCCCACCTGGGAAGGGAGCTTTGCCGACACTGTTCTCATCACAGCTACGCCCTGTGGCGAGCGCATTGCCATCACCGTGCGTGGTGAAGGTATTCGGTCGGCAATACAGCTCATCCCCAACCGCGTCCACCAAAGCGTCCCAACGGTAGTATCTGATACTGTTGAGTTTCAGGTCGTTGCTGCGGGCTCCGCCCACGTTCGCCTTGACCGCTATCGCTGGGATCCTCCTGCTCCCTCATGGCTGAGAATTCTTGCCCCCTCGCCTGGAACATGGCTTCGGAGTGGAGAGCAACTCACTGTACTGCTGTCCCTATCTCCAACAGGTAGCGCGGAGCGTTATAGTGGGACCCTTTGTATCGAGTCCGACGCCGAGTGCCCTGCTTCCACGTGCATCCAGGTGGAGCTCACAAGGGTGCGTTCGCACATCCGCATTGAGCCAGCATCGAACCGACAATGGCGTTGGCTCTGTGAACCGCTGGACACCGTTGTTACCGTTGCCTGGATTCTGGACCCGGACCCCGCACTGCCTGAATCCCTTAGAACTATCCACACTGTCCGCCTTGAGCCCCCCACACCAGTCTTTGAGCTGGTCGGGCTGCCCCCG
>JANWXA010000286.1 GCA_025055465.1 Candidatus Kapaibacterium sp. | reverse complement strand
GAAGTAGCTCACTGCGGAAGGAGTTGTACACAGGGATCCCAGAGCTGTGGAGGAGCCCAATTCCCCACTCGCGGTAGGTTCCTAAGCGTACTCCTGCTGCAACCTCGCCGAGGTAGCGGAGTCGGCCTATGCGGCTGTCGCGGGTGGGAACGTCGCTGTAGAGAGCCGCCGTGCCTCGGAGTTCGAGGAAGTACCATCCAAAAGCCCGCTCCGGACAGCGAATAGTCAGCCCTGGGAGCTCTACGCCCAGCGGTAGACAATCGCACTCACGGGCACGCACGGGGATGGAACGGATTCTGGGAATGCGTTCGGTGACGGCGTAGGTTTCCACGATGTCCCAGCCACCGTAGCGGCTCGTGTCCAGCCCAAAGCGGAGGGCAATGTTCTGGAGCTGCGCTACTGGGACTTGCCAGAATTGGGGACGCTCACCTTCCGTCTCAGCGGGTCGGAAGAGCAGGATCGTATCATGCCCACCGCGAGGATTTGGGCGGACCTGGAGCTCTACTGCCGCCCCTCGGACGAAGAAACCGCCGTAGAGTGTGTCCTGGAGTGCATTGCGCCACTGAGAGACGAACTCCGGTCGGATGCGGAGGATATCGTCGTGCTGTGGTGGGCGAGCACATCCAAGGAGTAATATGGCAGCAACCCAGTACCCGTGCTTCATAGTCCCAGCCGGAAGTGAAGTCCAACAAGCCAACTGCGGACGATTGGGCGGGCTTCATCCCGCAGGAGGATATTCCACAGTGCGTACTGCCCTGAGGCTTCCAGGAACCACGAGCAGCAAGGATCAGAGAAGGGGAAGACAATCCCAGCGCCGATAGCCGTTCCCAGTCCAGCAGGCAAGGCACCATCGCGGGCATTGATGCCGTTAGCAAGGAGCCCGACGTGGGCATACAGTGGTACCTGGGTAGGGTGCCATGGGAAGAAGCGGAGGGCGGCTTCAAGGCTAACGACCTCTTCGTACTTCGGGGGTAGCGGGCGACGCCGGATCTCGCCAGAGTCGCGCATCTGCAGCCGATAGTAGTGGACGCCTACAAGTCCCCACAACTGGCAGTACTGCCGAGAGCCCAGCACGAGACTACTGCCGTAACCGATTCGGACCGCATCGTTGACCTCCCTGTACGGTATCCACACTGTAGGACCGATCCCCGTGAAGTTGAGCTGGGCAATTGCGGGAAGGCTCAGCAACCAGACGAGAAGCAACCTCATTCGCTTTGCCCATCTGTTGTTGACCTGACTTGCGCAGAGATGGGCGCCGATAAGCTATCGTCGCCCAGTGCCTACATGAGCTGTCTGCCCTCGGGTGACGAGGATAGCTCGTACAGGCAGTGTCGTACCATAAGACCTGCCGCAAAAATACGCTCCATATGCAGCCCT
>JANWXA010000285.1 GCA_025055465.1 Candidatus Kapaibacterium sp. | reverse complement strand
CTCTCTCCTTTGCCGTTCAAGCTTATACGAGCAGAACCCCTGCTCCGCTGGGAGCACAGCCTGAGGGGCGGTGCTCGCCAACTCCGACCTCCCACAGCGCATTCCGCAGCCGCTATCCGTGCCGAAGAGCCGTTGCTACGCACCTTCATCGTAGAATATGCCGAGGCATGGCATCCCGAACAAGTATGCAGGGTCCTTCAGAGTTATTGCCCTGCCGTCGAGGTTGCTGAACCATACGTAATAAATCTCCCGTGCTTTACCCCAAACGATCCCCTGCTACCGCGTCAGCAGCTCCTCTGGACCATCAACGCCTTCAATGGCTGGGAGCTTGCCCGAGGCGACAGCACCGTCGTCATCGGGATCGTGGACACCGGTGTCCTCTACACGCACGAGGACCTCTTCAGCTCCCTCTGGTACAATCGCTCAGAGATTCCCGACAATGGGGTGGATGACGATGGCAATGGCTATGTCGACGACTACCTCGGCTACAACTTCGCTACCGAACGGGATGGTACCCCTCCGGGCGACCCACGCAACCGAGGGGAGGGGCATGGGACCGGGGTCGCTGGGATTGCTGCGGCCACAGTCAACAACGCTAAAGGGATTGCCGGTATCGCCTATCGCTGCCGTTTTTTCCCCATCAAAGCTGCCCCAGAAGGCGTTCCCGCCATCTACTACGGCTACCAGGGCATCCTCTACAGCGCTCTCATGGGCTTCGCCGTGGTCAACTGTAGTTGGGGAAGCCAGACGTACTCGTGCATCAACCGGTCGGTTGTGGAGTACGCTACTGCCCGTGGGACGTTAGTGGTGGCGTCGGCAGGGAATACCCCTGTGAGCACTACAGCTTGGTATCCAGCAGGTTACCCCGGGGTGCTGGGGGTAGGGAATACCTACCCCGATGACCACCTGCAGCCACAGTCGGCCTACGGAATTGGAGCAACGCTTCTGGCCCCTGGCGAAGGAGCCTGGACCACCTCCAACGACCGGGACGATGCCTACACCACCTTCGGCGGGACCTCGGCTGCGGCCCCCATCGTTGCAGGAGCAGCAGCGCTCCTACGTGCACTGCGCCCACAGTTGGGCCCTCTGCAAGTACTGGCTCTCCTACGCCGCACAGCAGACGACATCCGCATCCTCAACCCTGACATTGCCGCTGCGCTCCCGGGCCGGCTCAACCTATGGGCAGCGCTCGCCACACCGCCGGAAGAAGCCCCGGGCCTGGTGCTCCCCGAACTCCTCGTCCGCTCCGCCGAGGGGAGCCAGCGCCGCCGATGGCAGCTCGGCGATACGCTCTGGCTGTGGATCCGAGCGCACAACGTGCTGGGAGGTGCCACGAACATCATCTGCACACTCCACTTCGGCTCTGACTCCAGCTCAGCGCTCCGCC
>JANWXA010000284.1 GCA_025055465.1 Candidatus Kapaibacterium sp. | reverse complement strand
TTCCATGGACACCGCGGAGTGGTTTCTCTTTCAAGTTCGCCGACAGCTCCAAGAATCTGGTGTTGACTCCCGCAGCCGGATCCTCTGCGCTGTCAGTGGAGGGATGGACTCCGTGGTTATGCTGGCTCTCCTCCGCGACCTCTCCACCGAGTTAGGTTTTGTCGTGGGAGTTGCCCACGCCGATCACGGACTACGTGGCGAGGCTTCGCAGCAGGATGCTGAATTTGTTCGTCACCTTGCAGTCGAGTGGAATTTGCCCGTCTTCGTGGAGACGCTTCCTGTTCGAGAGTACGCCCGGCGGCACCACTGCGGTATAGAGATGGCGGCTCGCCTTCTGCGATACGAGTTCCTGCAGCGAAGCGCCCGAGCCTTCGGGGCAACGCATGTAGCTGTGGCCCATACCGCCGATGATAATGCCGAGACCGTCCTGCTTAACCTCCTGAGAGGAGCCGGTCTGGAAGGTCTAAGCGGCATCCCACCGCAACGAGAGCTGTTCTCCGACTGTTTCCTTATCCGCCCACTTCTTTCTCTGCGCAAACGGCATTTGCACGAATATGCCTGTTCCCGGGGCTTATTGTGGCGAGAGGATGTAAGTAACCGTGAACTATACTTCCGGCGCAATCGCATTCGGTGGGAACTTTTGCCGACGATTGAGCGCATTATGCCGGGCGCTCTGGACAACATCAACCGCAGCAGTGCTCTACTCCGCCAAGCCTTGTCCGGGATCCACCAGCTTCTGGAACCGCTTCTGCAGCAAACAGCCCTCCCGGACGGCAACGGCTTCCTCATTGCAGACTCTCAGTGGGACGCATTGCCGGAATTCTTCTGCATGGAATTTCTTCGGCTGGGCCTTCGGCGTTTGGGAATTACCTACTCCCCACCGGCACACCGTCTACTCCAGGCTCTTGCCCTCCGTGCAGCTCGCACAGGAAAGAAAATCTTGCTTAGCCGCACGGCGATTCTCGTCCGTGAGCGCTCTGGGTTCAGCCTTGTACTCGCCACGGCTCCAATGTCCCCTGTGTTCGTGCAGCCCCATGGGTGCTATCGTGCCGGCTCCTGGGAGCTGGAGTTTCGTCCTGTTTTGCCCCACGAAGCCAATTTCTCGCCTGACCCTTGGACGGAATTCATGGATGCCGACCGCCTACCCCAGACTCTCTGTTGGCGGACACCGATGCCGGGAGACCATTTTCACCCACTGGGAATGCCACATGAAACAAAGCTGGGCAAGTTCCTCAGCAGCCAGCGCATTCCTTACTGGCGTCGCCTCTCTCTAAGCGTGTTGGCAGAAGGACACCGCGTCCTTTGGCTCTGTGGTATCCGCCTGAGTGATGCGGTCAAAATCACTCCCTCTACCCGTCGGATTGTTCGCGTCCGTCTGCGCCATGTTTCACAGCAAGAAGACCGTGAATA
>JANWXA010000283.1 GCA_025055465.1 Candidatus Kapaibacterium sp. | reverse complement strand
AAGCCACACCCCTATAATCCCCGCTCTCAGCCCACAGTTTACCCCCATCAGGGTGAGCCCATAAGTAGGGCGTACGGAGACGTTCTTCTTCTCCCCGTAGCATGCCACCGATACTCTCCGCTCTTCGCTCTCCGCTTCTGAGCATTAGCTGATGATTTGTGGACATTCCTGCTCGAAGCCGACAGTCAATCACTGTTTCACAAACACCCTATACCACTGTAGCCCCTTGGACGTGAGGCAAACGCTATACACGCCCCTCGTCCAACGGACGATCCCAATATCTACGGTGGTCCCATACGAGAGCCAGAGGTGCTGGTGATGTAAGGAACGCCCAAAAATGTCAAAAACTTCCAATAGGACAGGGCCTGAGAGGCCTTCTATACTGATACGGAGCAGTTCTGTTGCCGGATTGGGCTCTACGCGCCACCGAGGAATGGAAGGGCAACCATCTCCCACCGAGGAACGAACAAAGACATAGGGGTCGGACAGAGTGCTACAGCTATCCACAGTGACTTGTACATAGTATGTACCGTCATGAGGCGGGACGAACTCTCGCCCCACTGCACCGGGGATAGGCTGCTTATTCTCATCAAGCCACTGATTCCCAGACAACGCACTTGAAACAAGCGTATCTCCTCGGCGTCCGATAAGAGGTTTCGGAGGTCGGGGAACAACCCTTACGCGGGCACTATTTTGTGCTCGGACAGCACCACAATCGTTGCGAGCCTCTACCGTATACGTTCCAGTTTGCCAAACTCTGAGAATAGTATCCCGCGCTCCCGCCAAGGCTGTATCGTTGCGGAACCACAGGTAACTAACGCCTGGCTCCCCAGTGATTCGGAGCTCTACCGTGTCCCCACTGCAGACTCGTACATCGTCCGATGGAACAATGATAGGACGGCGTGGCAGTGGACGAACCGTGATAGTAAAGGTACGCCGCGCCCGAACGCTCCCACAGGCATTGTACGCTTCGGCAGTGTATGTTCCCGACTCCATGACGAGGTACTCCGTGGCATTCTCGGACACAACAGCCGAATCTCGCCACCACCGATACCGAACCCCTGGCTGGGGCTCGACGATATACAGCAACGCCCGCCGTCCCTCACAAAAGACAGTGTCCCCATCCATAGTAACCTGCGGCTCCCGAGGACGTTGCTGGGCAGACAGGAAGCGTCCATTGTCGTTACTGTACGCTAAAGGCTGAGTTGCAGCAACCCGGAATCGATACTGTCCGCCAGGAGGCTGAGCGGGGACAAAGACGCTCAGCGCTGTATCCCGACGCGCTGTGACCGAATCCAAGAGGATCGGGGCCTGGAAGCTGCCCCCGGCATCCGAAAGCTCTACACGGAAGAGGTTCTCCGCCGCAAACTGCCCGCCTCGCACGCGCCATCGGAGCCGAAGGTAATCGCCAGT
>JANWXA010000282.1 GCA_025055465.1 Candidatus Kapaibacterium sp. | reverse complement strand
CACCAACACAGACACGTGTTGGTGAACGCAGAAATTGCTGACCGCAAAGATGCCTTGCTGCCGATGGAACACGGCGATATCATCACCTTCAAGTCGCACCACCACGGAATCCCCTACTGGAAGCTCAGAAAGCGGGCAGACACCTACAAATCGCTTGCCCAGACGTTCAAGCTTGCGTTGCTCAATATCGGCCTGCCCCGTCATCAGCGTGCCACGGTTACCGAAACTGGTGTTCCTGGCGGGACTACCATGCCAGCAGAAGGGGATTGCGTCACGACAGTATTCGGCAAGAATGTCGCGTCAGCCAGATATGAAATTGTCCCGAGTCGGAGGCCAACACTGGTTAGCACCCGTTCAGCTTCCTCCAAGGACAACGCTGAGAGCGAGGGGACGGTCACAGACGGACGTGGACCCTGACTGACAACAACATCCACTATCGTCCCCGCGGGAACAGACGTTTGTCCCGGCACACTCTGCCAGAGGACAGCCCCAGCCGGGACGCTGTCACTATATTTATATAACACCTGCCCAAGACGCAGCCCCTGACTCAGAAGTTGGATTTGAGCCTCCCGGTAGGGAAGTCCGACCACACCTGGCATTTTCACACTCTGCTGCCCCATGCTAACGGTCAAATAGATGCGCCGTCCTTTTCGCACCTCCGCACCAGCGTACGGCACCTGGCGGATAACGTGTCCCTCAGGAACCGTTGGGCTCGCCTCATAGCGCACCTCGTGCACGACAAACCCTTGTGCTGACAGGAACTCCACCGCTTGCCGCAGTGACATCCCCACTACCGATGGCATCCGTATCGCCGGACGAGAATGCACCAACATCGGCAGGAGTACCTGGTCCGCCGCGACGAGGAGTCCCATCCCCACCGTGACTGCCAATAAACCTATCCGCAGCCCTCGCCGCATAGGAACCCATGCACTACGGTCCTGTAGACGAACAGGCTTCATCTACCCCGTAGGGATAGGCTTCACTCTGGTACAACAACGGTCGCAACCGAATGTTCTGGCAGAAAAACTTGGCGCGCACACTCCGTTAGGTGCTCGGCTGTTAGCTGCGCGTACTCGTCCATTAGGCGAAAAGCACGCTCAGGGTCGCCCCAGAACGCTGCGTTCAAGGCAACTTCTTCCGCCACACCCGACGGGTGTTGTAGCAAGGCAGCATATGCTGTCTGCAGCCGATTTCGGGAGCATTCCACTTCCTCTGCTGTTATCCCCTCCCGCACCAGGTGTCTAAGCTGCTCCCCAAGAGCATCGCGGAGGACCTCCGCCGTAGTCTCCGGTGTCGCTGCAAAGGCGTAACACGTCAGCAGCGATGACCACTGGCGAGCATCCAGAAAAGCTCCCACATCCGAGGCAAGTCCCTGCCGAAGCAAGAGTGCGCGATAAAGCCGGCTGCTGCGCCCCCCG
>JANWXA010000281.1 GCA_025055465.1 Candidatus Kapaibacterium sp. | reverse complement strand
TTACGAAGAGGGGCGGTATTTACAGGCGGCCCACCTTTACGCTGCACTCCTACGCTCCCTTCCAACACACAGCGAAGAGTGGTATACTTGCCAACTTCATCGTGCCCACTGCCTCCGGCTGGCGGGCTCTTTTCGCTCAGCGCTGCGTCTATATCGGAGACTCCAGCAGAGCACCCTCAATGGAGCAGACTTCTACGCCCTGGACGCCCTTGTTGGCGAGGCCCTCAGCTTGCGTGTCCTTGGACAACTTCGTCGGGCACGCCAGCTTTTAGAGCAGGTCCTCCCGCTTTACCAAGCCCGAAACGATATGGAAGGCCTTGTGCACACCCTGTGGGCATTAGGCACGACTCTGCGTTTCGCAGGGGACTTCCGCAACGCTGCAGACTACCTTCAACAGGCTTTGCAGCTACACCGACAATACCGGGTTGGACAGTCAATCTACCTTTACTGCGCCCTCGGTGGACTTTCTCGCATGCGAGGTGCTGTCCAGAGCTCCCTCCGATATTATCAGCAAGCTCACAAGAACGCCATCCGTGAAGACAACGCGTTCGGCATCGCATATTCTGCATGCGGTATCGCAAACGCCTACCGCATCTTCCAGAATTGGAGCATGGCTCACCACTATTTCGCCGTTGCTCGTATTCACTACGAACATGTTGGCGAACGCCTCAGCTACGCCTATACTCTCTGGGGCGAAGCCATGGCGTACCTCCTCCAGAAACAGTGGGACAACGCCGAAGCACTGCTCCGAATGGCTGAGTCTCTGTTTCGGCAGACCGACCGACGAGGGCTTCTGTACGTGTTACTGGCACGCCTGCAAATAGAGGCGCTCCGCTCAACCCCGCTTCCGCCAGAACTTCACCGAGACTTTCAGCAAGCCCTGCATTGGAGCTATCGTTCTGGCTACCGATTCGAGAGTCTCCACCTCCAACTTCTAGGGAATCTACTGAGGTTACACTCTGAGCCAATCCCTCTCGCCGTACTCCAGCGAGCTTATCAGGAGTGCGGGTCCCGGTGGCTCCATTGGATACGGCCTACCGCTCTACCAATCAATTTTCCGTGATTCCCGCAGGTGCTTCGCACAGAGCACCGTAAGTTTGTATGCCTTCGCAATTCCCAGCAACCTACGTTCCTATGAGTATTCTGGTCGATCGCACAACACGGGTTATAGTCCAAGGGATTACCGGTACAGAAGGCACTTTCCACACAGCGCAAATGCTACAATACGGCACACAAATCGTCGCCGGGGTTACTCCAGGCAAGGGTGGAACACTCTATACAGGCAAAGGGCAGGATATCTTTCCACAACCGGTACCTGTCTATAACACTGTTTCGGAGGCCGTGGATGCTACGGGAGCAAACGCAACTGTGATTTTCGTCCCTGCACCCTTCGCTGCCGACGCCTTACTGGAAGCGATAGAAGCGGAAATCCCTCTTATCG
>JANWXA010000280.1 GCA_025055465.1 Candidatus Kapaibacterium sp. | reverse complement strand
TGGTGTCAGTGCCTGGACTTGCCAGGCGAAAGCTTGGGCGTCTGGATAGAGCGAGAAGCCGGGAGCTGTTGAGGGATACGGAAATATCGTTGTAGTCAAGGTTTGCTCGTAAACTGGGTTGTTTCGCTCTATAGCAGAGCGGCGATCTTGACCGGTGTAGATAGGGGAAATACGGATCCGGTAGAGCACCGGGCCGATGACAGGCTGGATGGGGGTCCACGTAAACAAAGGCAAGGGGGTTGACAGTCGGGTAGTGTCAGGGGGGGTTAGCAGCAGTGGCGGATTGGGCGCAAGGAGGGTAGCAGTAGCGCAGAGCCGTCCGGTAGCGGCAATGGGTTGGAGCTGTTCATCCAATAATCGTACGCAGAACTCATACATGCCTTCGGGGAGAAAGCCCGTGGCGGCGGCTCGGGCCTCCACACTGGGATCAATTTCTACAGCTTCCTGCGCAATGATCTCCGGTCCTGTAAGACTTAGGCTTGTTGGGCCGGGTGAGATATTGATACGTGGCTGCTTGGGGTGGTCATTTCGGGAGCGAGCAACGATGCGTCGGGTTAGGATATCGCGTAGTTCAAAACCAAGCACAGCGTTGGGATAAGCTGGAGTCGGTGACGTGGATGTGATGACTATGCGTACGATGGTGGGGTCTTCCTGCCAGGCTGAGAGAGCTGCGGGAAGAGGCTCCCGCAGCACGACCGCGACGTTGAGCTGGGCTGAAAGGCTGCCGGAAAGCGCTATAACTGCGATAACCCATATCATTTCTGTGCCTCTGTTCCTGGAACCGTTACTCTACGCAGCCTTCCTTCCCAGGAGCTGTTATATTATACCAGCTTACATTCCAAGATGTTGCAATGCGCCAAAAATACAATGCATTGGAGAAAAGGGGATGGCAAGTAGGGGGGTAGGGAAGCGTGGGTGAAACCAGTTTGAGCTTTTCCAGCGCTGATACGTGGGGCTTCCGGGCTTTGGCTTCTGGTTAGGAGAACCATGGGGTGTTGGTGAAACGATAGCATAAGAACCCTGCCAGCCAATTATCGCAGTTTGTGAGGGCCTTGGCCTCCGGTACTCAGGCAGGGGAGAGCAGAAGATGCTGCCTTGAGACTTGGGAGGTGACAGCACAGTACGCAAGCTAAATAAAGACGATGGGGTGGTTTTTGAACGTCATACGTTGTTGAATAGCGATGGCGACAGGGTGTCGTTGCAGGCATCATATCGTGCTGATCAGAAGCGTTTGCGGGCGGCAATTGGCTTTACTGCCTGTGTTATGGTGGCGCAAGCGGTGGGGGTATGGTACTCACAGAGTTTGGCTCTGCTATCGGATACAGGACATGTGCTAACCGATTTTCTCAGCCTCGGGGCAGCCTATCTGGCACTGCAGGCTGCCAAGTATCCGCTCCGTCCCGGCTCCCGTTACACGTATGGGCTGTATCGTGTGGAGGTTCTGATAG
>JANWXA010000027.1:8524-13657 GCA_025055465.1 Candidatus Kapaibacterium sp. | reverse complement strand
TGTGAGGTGCCCAACACGACGACGAGCTCTGGTTGGAGCTGCTGGAGTACCTGATACGCCGCCGCGTAGCTGCTGATTCCTACTCGCAGGTCGATGTGGGGGATGACAGCAGCAATAGGCAGTGCTGCCGGAACCTCTACAGTTGGGGCGGATTGGAGGCTAGAGTCCAGCAGAGCAGCGATTTCAGGAGCAGCTTCAGGGTAGCAGATGCCGGCCAGTGCAGCCGTGCGGATAGGGTAACTGCGGTATTCTGCCTCCCAAGCTCGGCGGCGCTGGTCAAAGCGGGGGCTCAGCAGAGCGTAGACCGAATCCAACTGCTGTGCAAAGGCGGAAACAATTTGCTGCTGGCTCGGAGAACTACCCAAGCCGGCGGCAGTGAGGTGCTTCCAGAGTTCCTCCCAGGAGCGACTCTCGGCCAGTGCTTCTATGATTGAGTATGCCTCCAGCGGGACGGCGAACGGCTGAGGCGTATACTCCAGAGGGTCGTACGCTGTCAGCACTGGCTCGGATGCTTGGTCTGTGGCGATACCCCACTGCAGTCCAGGGCGCAAGGGATAGAACTCCATACCTCTACTCGCTGTTGGAGAGGCGATGCCCGAGACGACTCCAAACGAGGAAGAGTGCAGCCCCAGCGACTGCGAAGATACCGCTGGGCACCAGAAGCCAGAAATTGCCCGAGAGGAGGTAAGCGACAAGGAAGCTCAGTGAGCTCAGTCCATTCGCGGCGGCACTCAGCCACATGGCCGTTCGCCACGAGGTGACCTGCTGCTTACGTTGGTCCATGCTGGCTACTCCCAAACGAGTTCCACACCAATGCGCAAGCTCCGCCGCTGCTCGTAACGAGCGGGGTTGAATGGATAGGGCTCCAGCGGCGGCTGGAGGTCGGGATAGAGCGGGTCGTTCCATGTTGGGGGGGTTGGGTCACCGTACTCGTATGTACGACCAACAGTAGGATTGACGATGGCGGGGTTCTTCCAGTCCAGCGGGTTCAGCACCTCTACTCGCAGACGTAGCGTGACTGAGGAGATGCGGAGATCACGGCTGAGGGCGAGTTCCCACCATCGGTAGGCTTGGGCGAGGGCGCTGTAGGGACGCTCTTCGTCCAATTCGTAGAGCGGACGTCCGTTCGGGAGCCGGCGTTGGGTGCCCGTAGCGGGGTCAATGACCGGCACCGCAGGGGTATAGCGGCGTCCCGAGCGGAGCACAAACCGTGTCCAGAGGCGCCACCCTTCCAGTATGCTGAGCCTCAGCGGGGCAGAGCCCTCCGGAGGCTGTACCCAGAGGTTGAGCTGGAAATCCCACGGCCGGTCCCACGGCATCGGGTCTTCGGTAAGCCGGTCAGGGACGAGCCCGCGGGCAATCAGCAGCCCTTGGTCAGCAGAGCTGCTCTTGCCCGTCACGGAGCTGTAGCCGAGCGTGGCGGTCAGTTCCAGCCAGCGTCCAATCCGCTTGCGATACTCCACCTCAATGCCTCGGGCACGGGCGTAGTCAGCGTTGACGTAGGTAATGAAGCGCCCGCCAGCGAATCGAGGGTTGTCCGTGCGTACGGGGCGGGTCTGGACGTAGCCGAAGATGTCGCGGTAGAAGAGGGCGATGCTCAGCACATCGTCGGTGGTCAGTTGGTTTCGCAGTCCCAGCTCGTAGGCGATGCTGGTCTCCGGATTGAGGTCGGGATTGCCGAAGCGCTGGTATGACGAGCGGGCTGCCGCAGGGGAGAGCTTGGCGTAGACATACTGTGGGCGGGGCAGCTTGGCGAAGTGACCGTAGTTGAAGTAGAGCATCTGCGTTGGCGTAATGGGATGGGCGATCCCTAAGCGGGGCTGGAGCCGGAGCTTCCAGCGGAGCCCAAAGGCGGGGACGGTGTGGGATCGGTAGGAGCGGCGCTGCGCTTCGGTGATGGTGCTCAGCGTGGGGTTTTGAATTGCTTCATCCACCAGACGTCCGGGAGCCCAGGCTTCGGCTCGGAGTCCGTAATGCAGCACGAGCCCTTTCTGCGTTACGTGGTGTTGAGCGTAGAACGTCAGTAGCCGTGGGCGGACGGAGAAGGCATCGTTGTTGAGGCCGAGCGGTGGTATCCAAGGGGCGAAAATTTCGCAGTACTGCAGCTCTTGCAACCGGAGCTCGGCCCCTATCTTGAGCTGGCTCTTCTCTGCCAAGAGAGCCGTCAGATCGGCCTTCAGGGTGAGTTCGTGGGCGAAATGGTCACGCCAGCTCCAGGCCGTTCCGATGTCGTAGAAGCCGTCGCCAGGGATGATACCTGTACGGGTGGAGTCGCCGGTGTCATAGTACTGTGGTGGGAGCGTCGGGATGTCCTGCGGTTCACTGTAGCGGGTGTAGTCCCGTCCGTTAGCGTCGGCGCGGACACGCCAGCCGGCGTAGCCCAACCGGAGCTCGTAGAGGAGGCGTGGTCCCAAGCTCTGCTGCCACGTCAGGACGTGCAGCCGCTGGAGTGCAGAAAAGGTCAGCGCCCCGTCGAAGTGGCCTTGGAACTGGTACTGGTAGCCGGGCTCTGGCGGGAGATACTCCAGGGTCGTCTGGAGTGTGCGCGTATTCTGGTTGAGCGCCATGCTCTGGGCGTTGACGTAGCTCAGCCGGATGGCCGGAGAGAGCTGCCACGAGAGCTTCAGGAAGGTGGACAGGGAATTGTCCTGTCGTCGAGCCAGCCATGCCGGCAGGAGGGAGGAACGGAGCCGTATACGAGCGAACTCCGGCACCAGGCCATCAGAGAAGGCTCCTTCAGCGGTTGCGACGACACCGAGCTGGCCCGGCAGACGTACCCCCAGGGCTGGCAGGAGCTGCCCCGTGATGGGCTCCGGGCCGCTGAAGCTGAGGCTGTAGCGGTCGGTCTGGTAGAGGCTGCCGGTGTCGCGGTCGTAGGGATTACGGCGGTGGATGCGCCATTCGGGGCGATACTGGAGGCGGAGACGGAGCGAGCGGCTTGGCTCCGCCGTCCGAAGGCTGAGCACACCGGAGGTAGCCTGTCCGTACTCGGCCGCAAAGCCGCTGGTGAGCAACTCTATCTCCTGCACTGCTTCTGGAGAGAGCTCCACCCCAAAGCCCGAGCCCGCCAGCGGGTCCTGGACGGAGATGCCGTCAACCAGATAGGCTAATTCGTAGCCCCGACCGCCGCGGATGTGGAGCGTGTTATCCTGGAGCAGCACTCCTGACTGCTGGATGAGTGCTTCGGTGAGGGTCTGGACGGCAGCCCGCTCCAACTGCTGCTGGCTGATGAGCCGTAGGGATTGCGTCTCCTCTACGTCAATGAGTGGGCGCTCCCCGAGGACGACAATCTCCTGGCCGAGCGTCAGCGCCGTCTCCTCCAGGCGCAGCAGCAGCTCTACGGTATCCCCGGGGCGTATACGGACCCCACTCTGCCGCAGGGCTTTGTAGCCGATGAGGGTGGCTTCCAGCACGTAGGTGCCGGGCGGGAGGTGGCGCAACATGAACTCCCCGTTTGCGCCAGTGATGGCTCCGTAGGTCGTTCCCACAAGGCGGACTGTGACCGATCGGAGCGGAGCACCTGTGGCGGCATCCACAACCCGGCCAACGAGCGTCCCGGTCTGCTGTTGCGCCAGGAGGCTGAAGCTTGCAGCGGCAGTTGCAGCAAGGAGGTCCCGCCACGTCATCGCAGTCCGAAGTCTTGGACCAACACTCGCTCCAGCAAGCGCTCCGCGCCTCCGGCTCGATTGAAGAGGTGGAGGGGGAAATTCAGGAACACCACGGAGCGGCTGCCGCTGCGGACGGCAACGATGGGAGTCCCTGCATAGTGCTGGCTCGGTGGCAGTCGGTAGAGTGGCGCTGCTGTCGCGTTCGGGAACAGCGTATGGACGCCGACGGCAGTGCCACGGTCTTTGAGCAGCAGCGGGTAAGGGCCGTCGGGGAGGGAGCTATCGGGCAGGAGTGGGGTACCGTTGGGCATCGCCGCTGGGGAGGAGAAGAGCTCTCGGGCGCTGAGGCTGTCTATGGGGGCAATGTCGCTGTAGCCGGCCTGTGGGTCCACAACGCTGGGGAGCGTCGTTACCAACAGCAGCTTGCCACCCGTGCGCAGGTACTCTGGGAGTACGGCCTGGGCAATGTCGAATGCAAACTGTGGGTCGCCGTACCACAACACTGCCTCAAAGAGGCGCAGGGTCTCTACGAACATCGGGCTCAAGAAGGGCGGCACATTCCGCGGGCGACTCTGGGCGGTGCGTCCGCTACGGATATCCAACACATCGAAGCGGTTGGCGAAGCGTCCGCCGGCAATCCGCTGGAGCGCCGCTGTGTAGAAGGTGTCGGCACCGTCGGCTATGGCGTAGTCGTGCAACACTAAGATTGGCCCGCGCGGCTTGCGGACGTACCACTGCCGTCCGGGTGGCGGGTACTCCAACACGGGGCTGCGGAGTCCGCCGACATCTACGGCTCTCAAGAAGAGACGGTTTGGCTCGCCGGGGCGCAGACCATCGGACTCGCGCAGTGTGAAGAACTCAGTCGTCGGCGGCAGCGGATGCCATCGCGTCGTATCGTTGAGCGCCCACTCGTAGAGGGCAATTTGGTTCGGTCCGTCAGGGTCAATGGCGGTGAAGCGGAAGGTGGCCACCGTGAACGTCGTCTCTGGCAACCAGACACTCTGGGCGGCCGCGGGCGTGGTGTCCGAACCCCAGAAGACCCTCGGCGGGCTGTTGCGGACAGGGTACCGCAGGCGTGCTGGGGTTGGGTCCACAGCACCTTCCAGCCCTCGGAAGGGCTCGCCATCGTCGTACAGGCCGTTGCCATTCAGGTCTGAGAAGCTGACACGCTCTCCTGGCTGAGGGTAACGTAGGAGCGAGTTGTCAACAGCAGCAACGGCAATGGAGTATGCTGTGTCCTCGGTGCCAATGGGCAGTAAGACCGTCGTATCGCGGCGCGTGGTGTAGGTCCAGCTCCGGGCATCGAAGCTGAGGAGGAAGCCCACCACGAAGCCGTCGGGGTCGTCTCCCCACCAGAAGAGCTGGGCACGGCTGCGCTGCGGTGTACCGACGCTATCAACCCAGAGGACCGTTTCGGGTGGGAGGTTGGCAGAACGCGAGCCGACGAAGGCGTCTGCGCAGCCCAGGAGGAGCGCCGCGAAGGCAATGCCAGCGCCGCAGTAGTCTTTATGAGAGCCCTTCCTTT
>JANWXA010000027.1:0-8514 GCA_025055465.1 Candidatus Kapaibacterium sp. | reverse complement strand
CCAGGAGGAGAGCTGCTACAAAGGGGATACCGACATTGCAGCAACCCCTGTAGGGCGCTTCCTTCCCCTGCGCCTTCGCGGGCAGAGGCTGTGGTCGCAGGTGCTCTTGGAGGGGAATGAGCTCAGCGCTGCCCACGTGCAAGGAGAGCGTTGTGGGACGTTCCAGCGTGCAAAGTTACGCCGGAGCTCGCGTGAAAACTCCACCCCCTGTGTGAAAGGCTCGCAATTCCTGCACCTTACGGATACAGCACAAAGAAGCTCAAGCGTGCAACGACGTCCGCTGGTAGGCGTGCAGCTTGCGGGTCCCTTCGTGTATGGGCCAGGAGCCAGAGGTTCGGCATGATGCGCACGCTGGGAAGGGGTACGTACTCCACAGCCACGAGCCCGAAGTGAGAGAGCAGACGGTGGTCGGAGGCCTGGGCTACCCGATCGTAGCGCAGCACGAGCGTCAGTGCCGGCTCTTCCCAGAGCCGTATGCTGCCGAGGAGGCTCGTTCCCAGGGCGGATGTTTGTCCGGCCGTGGAGTGGCGTTGCCGCTGCTGCAGGACTTCAGCCCCGAACTGAAGGCCTGCCCCGCGGTAGCCGAGGAAGGCCTTTAGGAGGCTGCTGCTGCCGGTTGTTGCTCGCGGGTCCCAGTCGCCATAGAGCTCCGTCCATAGGCCGGGAAGAGGCTGTAGTGCGAGTTGACAGTAGAGTTTCTTGTTGGGTGCTATCTCTGCCCGTACCCCTTCACCACTCCCGACCATAGTAGTTGCCTGGAGGAGGGTGCGACCACCTGCCATCGCAATCCCACGTATTGCGAGCCCTATATCCACAGCGTCTCCCCAGTTCCAGATGTCGGCGAGCATCCGTTCCAAGCTCCGGTAGCCCCAGAGCTGTTCTGGCAGACGCCACGTCGGAGTGGGAATCAGCCCTGCTTGGAGCTGCAGGAAGGGTAGTGCGAGACTGTCCCACGTAACGGATGCCTCCTTAACGAACACAGTGTAGCGCCCCCCAATGTCCAACGAAGTCTCGTTGGCCTCCAGGAGGAAGCGCACCGAGCAGCGGGGATGCAATCGTGCATCGGCCCAGAAGTAGAAGCGGCGGAATTGCACTCCGTTGTCTCCGCGCGTGAACGGCGCGTACTGCGTCGGCAGCGAGGAGCTGTCGCCGTTGAGCTTATAGAAGTAGTCACCAAAGAGGTAGCCTCGGAGGCTGAATGCCGGAGATGGCTGCGCCCACGCCGAGAGCATGGCACAACAAGAGCAAGCGATAGTGGAGAGGGCAAATCTGTCAACCATGTACAGCACCGGAAATGAACCAACATACGTTGACCGCGCCGTTCCCATGGCGCAGGACGGGGAGTGCAAAGTTTGGGAAAAATGCAGGGGCCTGCCGCTCGGCTGGAGTCTTCCGTGGCCTTCTGAGAGGTGCTAAAAGGCGCTGTTAGACGGACCAGCGGTCTTATGGCTGTGGTGGCTGAGTGCGGCGCAGGGCGAGAGCAAGCTGGACCAGGCCGGCGAGCGCAAACGACGCAATCGGCGGCACCAGCAGCAGGGCCATCCCCATGCTCAGCCGCCACGAACCAGTTTCTTTGTCCAGTTCAAAGCAGCGGAGGGCAACATCGGTGCTCGGCAAGGGATACGACAGCACGAACTCCCCACGGGCTTCCCGCGCAAGGTCCTTGAGGAGTGCAGGGTCTTGGAAGCCCTCCATGCGGCGGAGGATGTTCCCGCGCCGGTCGAGGACAAAGAGCACGATGGAGTGGTCGTAGTCGGCACGGCTGCTATCATAGCGGACTGCATAGCCCAGGGTGGAGAGCAGGCTCATCGCTCCGGTGGGATGCAGCAGGCCCCAGGTCCATCCCGAGGCCTTCGCAAGCCCGAAGCGGTGAGCTGTAGCAGCGACGTCGGTCAGGCGATCTCGCGGGTCAAAGCTGAGTGCGACTACCGCGAACTCGCGTGGGGAAGCCAGCTCCCGCTTCAAGTAGAGCAAGTACGGGGAGCAGAGCCCCTGGCACCGACTGGAAAAAAGGGTCAACAACACCGCCCGTGACTGGAGCAGGTGGTGCAGGGACCGCTGCTCCCCGGTGATGAGCGTGACCGGCACGTCGGGCACTGAGCGGAGGTAGTAGTGCCCTTCGTTGAGCTGCGCCCAGAGGAGCGGTGCCACAATTAGGCAGCCGCTAAGACGCGCCAGCATCGCCGCACGACGTGTACAGTGTAGATAGCTACTGCTACCAGCACCAGGATCGCGAAGAGCGCGCCCACGAGTGCCCACACACCCCCGTTGGCAACCAGCTCAGGGTACTTGTCCACCCGGCGCATGATCGAAAGGGCACCGGCAATGTAGAATGCCGCTACAAAGCCGGCCCCACCGAGCAGGTAGAGCGTTGCTACCGGACGATACAGGCGGCTACCATCATCGCCAGACTGCTCCCGCACAAACCACGTGATGAAACCCAAACTGAAGAGCACGTTGCCCAGAAGGTTGTACGTGTGGAAGTGCGCCGGTACCCACAGAGTGTTGTGCAAGACAAAGTTGTTCGCCACAATTGCATCCAGAATTGCGCCCAGCCCGCCGATGATCCAGAACATGACCCCTGTGAAGAAGAACGTAGGAGCCAGCCACCACTTGATCCCCGAGCGATAGACTGTCCCGAGCACCGAGAAAGCTGTGACAGCGATGGCTGGAATGGGGGCAATCCAGGAAGCAAGTTGTCCCACATACTGCAGGACGGTCGGCTGCACGAAGTCCATATACAGATGGTGGAAGTAGGCAGTCCAGACCACTACGAGGACCAGGTTCCATGCCAACGCTACGAACGGCTTTGTTCTGTACGGCGGCTTGCCTGCAAGCGCTGGGAAGAGCTCATAGAGCGCGGCAATGCCGAAGTAGAGCATCTCGTTGACCAGCGTATGCCCGAAGTAGAAGGTCAGGTTCTTCATCAGCAGGGCATCCTGCTTGACGCCGCCGAGATACTCCATGAAGAAGAGCCCTAACAGAATGACTGCGGCAACGAATGCCGGCACCAGCCCCAAAAGGGTCGTGGTGGAGATGAGGATGAACGGCGGTGTCTCTGGTTCAGATTTGCCGACCAGGTGATGCCATGCCAGCGCCCGTGTCAGAGGATACTTCCGCAGGATTGCCACCAGGAGCCCCAGTGACCATACAAACCAGCCGACCCCCAGGCTACCCAGTGAGAGCAGAAATGCCATCGTTGCCCATTCTTCCGTGCGGGCGTAGAAGGGCAGTGGATACAGGAAGTACCAGCCCGTGTGGAATCCTCCCCCGAAGATCGCTGCCAGAAGGAGCACGACCCCAACGAGCGTCAACACATAGCCGAACGTGATCGGCCAGACTCGGACCTCCACATAGCGCTGAAGTAGGTAGCTAACCCCTGCCATGCTCATCACGAACCAGATCCCGACCATCAGCAGCCCGTGGGCGGTCATGAACGAGTAGAAGGTGAGCGGGGAGAGCTCCAGTACATTCGCTTGATTGAGCCGCATGAGGATGCCCAGCAGAATAGCGATCGGGAAGACCAGCGTGACCGTGATGATCCACGCTGCTGTGATGCGGTCCAAAGCTTTCATGGATTCCCCCTCCGTGTGTTATCGGACAACAAACCGTGCTTGCATGTTGGCATGGGCAGCGCCGCAGTACTCTAAGCACTGGGCGACGTACTCTCCTGGCTGGTCAAAGCGCCACCGCAGGCGGTTGACGTACCCTGGCATTGCTTGTACCTGTGCAACAATTCGCCCGTCCGGGCTGTAGAGGGCAAAACCATGGTTGACGTCGAAAGAGGTGACCCGGAACTCTACGACCTTCCCAAGGGGCAACTCCACCGTTTGCCCTAGCGCAGCAGCGTATTCGGCATCGGTCTCGATTGGCCGTTCAGAGAGCGCAAAGGCAAACTGGCGTGAGACGACGTGAATGACTCGTTCGGGGAGCTCTTCGGCATAGAGGAAATAAGGCATTCGCCAGAGTGTGAGCGCCGTGAAGATTCCAACGAAGAGCAGGAGCCCGACGAAGATCCAGCGGCGCAGTGGCTCCACCGACCCCGGTGCGGGTTGGCGGGAAGTACGCCAGACCCACCAGAAGACACCAGCAATGACGAGTGAGCCCAGGAAGAAGAGCAGTAGAATGGTGCTCTGTGGCATTGGCTTATCTCTCAGGTTGTGGAACAGACCGAACGTATGTCAGGAGCGGAAAACTTGTCAAAAGGACGGCCCCAACGAGATTGCCGAGCGTGACCGGGATCTGGTTCCATAGCCACCACTGCCCGACCGTTATAGAGGCCTTCCCCGTCAGAAGAGCCGCCGGGAGCACGAACATGTTGACTACGCTGTGTTCATAGCCCAGGGCGAAGAACGCCATGATGGGCAGCCACATCGTCAGCACCTTTCCCGTCGTCGTAGTGGAAAAGAATGCGATGGCAGTTCCCAGTGTCACCATCCAGTTGCACAGGATCCCTTTGAGGAAGGCCGTACCCCAACCTTCGGTACCCAACGCCTGGTAGGCGACTGTCTTTCGGTGAGCGATGGCTAACAGCAATTCTGACATTCGGCCGTCCAGCATAACGGCGGTGAAGAGCAGTGCGTAGGCACCTCCTCCGAGCAGGTTGCCGATGTAAACCCAGGCCCAGTTCCGGAGCACCTGCCCCGTGGAGATTCGCCCAGCGAGGCGAGCCAGCGGCAGCAGTGCGAAGTTGCCGGTGACGAGCTCCAGCCCCAACAGGACCAAGAGGACGAAGCCCACGGGGAACAGCACAGCCCCCAGAAAGGGCGGCAAGCCCTGGAGCTGGGGTACAAACGACAATGAGGTGGCGTACCCCAGCAGGGCTCCCGCCAGAAAACCGCGGACCACCAGTGTTGCTGTCGGCAGCTCTGCCTTTCTTTCAGCCGCTGCCAGCATCGTTGAAACGGCTTCCTCAGGGCGCAGATACATCGCCGTCCTCAAAGATGCTGAGGTGACTCCGCTATGCGACAGGCTTTTGTGGTTGCAAATATAAGGCTGTGAATATCACTTCGGTATCCTAACATTTGGAGCGCTGAGGGCTCAACGGTGGAACTACTTGTGTAACGTCGTATTTTCGCAGCGGTGTGTCCGTTGCAGGTGCTGGGCTTACGCCCACGGGGGTAGGCTCGGAGAATAGGGAAGCAGGTGCGAATCCTGCGCGGTCTGCGCCGCCGTGACGGTGGACGACTCCCCGGTGCCAGAAGGCAGCCACTGTCTGCGCCCCAGCGGATGGGAAGGCAGGGGAGGAGGAAGAAGCCGGAGCCGGAAGACCTGCCTGCAATGGGGTAGAAGGCAGAGCCTGCGCAGCACGGGTGCTGTCAGTACAAGTCGTACTCCATACCGGCAACTACTTCCCACCTGTTGCGGGCACGCCGAAAGGTTTTTCCGGGTATGTCCCACAATTTCGCTCGGTGTGCTATGTGGTTTGCTCGGTTGATTCCCATTCCGTTCGTACTCGTACTTTCCAGTCTCCATGCCCAGCTCCCGCAGTGGCAGTTCGTGCGCTCGCACGATGTGCTGGGCAAAACGCCTCTGATGCTCTTCTTCGGTCCCCGGGAGGCTGACCCAGAGCCTAACAGCACGGCATACGTCCTCTGCGGTGGTGTAGATGTGAACTTCAATGGGCAACAGGACCCCGGTGATGAGTCACCATCGCTGACAGTGGCATGGGGGAGAGACAACACAGAGGTGGCATCACTCAATTTTTCCTTTTCCTGGGGTCCGCTAAGTTTCCCTCTGCGTCCGGCGGTTGCCCAGGAGCAGGCAAGCTTCACCGTCTACCTGCCGCTGATGAATCGGCTTCTCCGATACACTTTCCCACCGTTTGGGTGGCCTCACGAAGATACGGTCTTGAACGGTCCAGCACAGGCTGTCGCTGTGTCCGAGGGCACCCTCTTCGTCAGCCGCCGCAACTCGGCTGAGCCGGAGATTGGACTCATTCTGGTGTTGCGGCGGGATAACGTTGGCATTCGCGTGGATACCCTCCGTGTCTACGCTTGCCAAAACATCCAGCAGCTTGTATGGGATGAAGCTCGCCAGCAGTTGATTGTGCTCTGTGAAGGACAGTTCGGGCAGCGGGATGCAGTCGTCCAGTTCCTCCCGCAAGGCCGGGATTCAGGCGTCACAGTAGTGCCAGTTGGTGGTACGGGCAACTTCCTGTTGCTGTCCGGCGACACACTGGTGGTCGTCTCCAACGGTTCGCACGAGGTATACCTGATAGACCCAGGTACACGGCTGTGGCACCGAATGCCGATCGAGCTTGGGACAACAGGCTATGGCGGGCCGCGGGAGGCAGTGCTGCTGACGCTGCCAAATGGGCAGCGGACGCTGTTGGTGGGCACCTACAGCCGCGATGTGCGCTGGGTGGATATTGCCACGGGCCAGATTCTGCAGACGCTGCAGTTGACGGGCTTGGCGGAGGGGATGGCCCTGCGCTCCCGCGGCGACACGCTGGAGCTGTGGGTTGCGCAGCCATTTACGCCTACCTATGGGCCTGACAGCACCGTTGCCGTCTTCCAGCTCGTCCTGCCCACCTCCGTTGCTGAGCAGACGGAAGGGGCCAGGGAACCGCGCCTGATGCCCTCGTTTCTCACCGAAGGGCCGGCGCGGCTGGAGTGGCAGCTACCCGACGGTGCTGGTGCCGCGGTCCGGGTCGAGGTCTACAGCGCAGATGGGCGTCGGCATGCTGAGTGGGAACTGCCCGCGGCCTCAGGCCGGCTTTCGGTTCTGCTACCGCTCTCGCGTCAACTGCTGCCAGCGGGGGGATACTTCCTGCGGCTCACTTCTGGGCCACATACCAAGACCTTGCCCTTCGTAGTGTACTGAGTCCCTCGCACATCCCCTCCCCGGCTCCTCGAAAGGAGAGCTGGGGAGGGTTTTCTTTTCGTCCGTCGTGTACGGGGCACATAAGGCGGCTGCTCTGACGTTCTGACAGTCTGACAGTGTATGTGAGAACCGTTTGTGCCAGTCAATGGCCTTGGCATTGGCGATGATGCAGCGCAGCGGCAGGTGGTAACCGCAGGGGGTGGTAACCTGGTCGGTCCTCCATTGCCCAAACATAGTCTTCCAGCCACAGCGCCTATACCTGCTCCAGGGTTGGTTGCTGTGACCTTTCCCAGCTTGTCGTGGGGATAGTTGTTGCTGCGCAGGATATGCTGATGCGCACACGCGGCCTTGCCCACGTGCTTTCCCGTAGTACCTAGTCCACACTGGCGTATTCCTCAATCTCCTGTGCCAGCTTCTCTGCGATCATCCGGGTGCTCCCTCACCAACTGCCCATACAGCGGCGTTGTCCAATTCTTCTGCGTCGCGAAGTCCGTATCTCCACTCCAAGAAGTACCGTTGACAGTAGTGGTATGGGTGTCGGTCCCTGAATCTGCCCAGGTTATCCAAGATGGTCACAATGCGGCAGCTCTCGGTACCCCCGTTCTTCGGGCCCCGCAGGCCGCGCCCGACCATTTGCATATAGCGCACGGGGCTAAAGACCTGCCGGGCGATGACAATCATGTCGGTCTTTGGCGCGTCGAAACCGGTGCTCAAAACGGTGTGGTTGCATAAAACTCGGATCTCACCTCGCTGGAAGCGGTCGAGGAAATATCGGCGAGCTGCAGTAGGCGTCTCTCCACTGATTGGTGCAGCCGGGATGCCCTCAAGATTCAGCCGAGCGGACATCTCTTCGGCATGGAGCACGGAGTTGGCAAAGAACAGGATGGACCTTTCCTGCGCTTCCTTGATACGTTCGACCAAGCGCTTGTTACGCCCTCTGTTTTCGGCAAGCAGCTTGTTCAGTTCCTCAAGCTTCCTTTCAAAGTCAACGCCCTCGCCCTTGTCCAAGAGCGAAATCAGCGTTTCGATGAGTTCGGTTGGCACATCAACACCGGACTCGAGTGCTTCTAATTCGACCTGTGCGAGGACACCCTGAGCGCGTAATCGCTCGTGTAAAAGCTCCTGATCCGCCGGAAGCCAGCGGCTGTCGAAACGCCGGGCAAGGCGCAGGCTTTCTTCGTCATCTGTCCGGAACGGGGTTGCGCTGAGCCCAAGAATTGGTGGCTCATCCCTCGGCGGCTGACCAGGTCGCGGTGCTTCTGCGTCCAGCCACCGCAGCAGATTCGTGTAGCTTGGAGTGATGGCATGGTGACACTCGTCCACCACAACTAAGCCGGGCTTTCGAAGCCATTCCAACGTGCTGGACCCCATCCGGTTGTTGAGGGTCTGAATCGAGGCAACTACGACAACTGGCTTATCCAGCTCCTGTGGAGCGGGATCTGGATTCCCGCCCCAGAGTCGGACAATCCGCAAGTTTGTGTTCTGCACTCCAAGATTGACCCAAACCTGTCGGAATGCCTGCACCGCTTGCTCGCAAAGCTCGTCGGTCTGTGCAATCCAGAGCACGCTGCGGTTCTGACCTTCGGGCTTGAGCACCAGTCGCACAGCGGCTTCGACGGTCACGCGTGTCTTGCCAGCGCCGGTAGGCAGGCTGATAACCGCGCGGCGGCGCCCTGAACTCGAGGCGAG
>JANWXA010000279.1 GCA_025055465.1 Candidatus Kapaibacterium sp. | reverse complement strand
CAACTGCCCCGCTCCACTCCAACGGCAGATGCGCGAAGCCGGGCACACCCCGCAGCGCCCCAGCAAATACCGCTGCCAGCAATGCCAGAACTCCAACCGTAAGGCTCCGCTGCCAAACCAACGGTCGCAATCCCAAATTCCGGAACAGCTCCCACGACCACCAGCCAAGCAACAGCGGCAGCACAATCACAAAGTAGCCCGTACCCATTACAATGCAGGCATGCGCCAGCACCGCTCCCAACAACCCCAACCAGTTCTGCGTTGTCTCTGCCTTCAACCGCGCGTCGGGGTCACCGCGAACAAGCCCCACCAAATCTCCCCAGCTAATGCTGGCATTGGGATAATCCTCCGGTGTGTACGAAAGCAGCGCTAACAGCAGAAAACATGCCGTCAGTGCCAGTAGGACCGACAGCAACCGCTGTCGCCGGCGGTGTTGAGCCGCAACCCCTCCACGCCCCCGCCGCTCTCGCCCCGCGAGGGCCTCTGAGGAAAGCGTGCGCATTGCTCTACTTCCTCCCTATGCTGCACATGCAGATGTCGTTGTCGGTGCCTCTTCTGGTGGATTAGCTTCAATCTTGGCAGGCACAACCTGTCTACCATACCAACGCGGGACAATCCAGAGCACATCAAGCCGAGTGGCATACTCGATATCCCGCTGCTTCCCCTCCAACGCCAGGAATCGAGCGTGCCGACTGGCACGCAACACCGACGCTAACATCCCTTCAACTGCTTCCCGGTATGCCGCCAGTGCAAGGTGCGCCGCGTCTGTAAGAGCCACAAATCTCATCTCACACAGACCTGCCACAAGAGCGCCTGCCCCCAGGACATCCTCGTATGCTATGGCACCACTATCCCCAGCACAGCAGATTAGGACTTGGTCCGGACGCTGCTGCCGACAGTACTCCGCCACCGCTGCCCGGTTGACCAACCCCATTACAACCGTGTGCGGGGTCTCCCCATCGGGCAGCCGATAGAGCAACGGCACCCCATTGCTGGACACAAAGGCAATGAGCTTGCCTGAGACAGATTCCTCCGTATACTCCAGCGGGGAGTTCTCCAGGGCAAAGCCCGGTATGGGCCTACCATGCTGCTCGCCACCCATCACAACAAGTTGGGAAGCATGCTCCGCGAAGCGCCGAGCCGCCTCCTGCGTCGCAAAGGGAACAATTGCCTCCGCCCCCTGCGCCAGCGCTGCACAGAAGGTCGTGCTCGTCCGCAGCACATCCACCATAACACAGAGTGTGCCCTCGGGCACTGCTCCCGATAGAGCTGCCGGCATCAGCACAACATCCACGCGCATAAGCAGGACCCCGTTAGGCTGACAACCAAAAATACGCCAAACACCCCAGTCAGACGCCCACACTGCACGGATTGATCCTTCGTCGTGACAAGCGGCTTGTTTTCCTCCAAGCAAGGCGCCTATGAAGCTTTGGGTGAGTGTCCTCATA
>JANWXA010000278.1 GCA_025055465.1 Candidatus Kapaibacterium sp. | reverse complement strand
TTGTGGTGTACAGGCTCTTGGCTGCGTGGGCTCAGGCACGGGGTCAAGGGGTGCCGATGCGGAGGTGGCTTCAGAACCGGAGGACCCTTGGGTACCTTGCTCTCTGTTCAGCTATTGTTGGGCTTCCGATAGCTTATGGAGGTGTGCGGTTGCAGCAGCTGCGCGCGATCCCGGCTCAGGGGGCGCTACACGCTGTGCTGGTACAGCCCAATTTTAATCCCTGGGCAAAGTGGGAGCGGCATGCGGCAGAGCAAATCAGATGGCAACAGAGCTTGACGGACAGTGTTTTACGGCGCTTCCGGGCGGATATAGTTGTGTGGAATGAAACGGCGGTGCCTGTCCCGATCACCTTGCCTGAGTATCGCTGGTTGTGGGAATCCCTCTTGAGCTGGGTCCAATCGCAGCGTACTGCGCTGTTGAGCGGATTCGCCGAAATGCGGCTCTACGATGTTGTATCCGCACCGCCACTGGCGAAGCCGTTGCCGTGGGATTCTGCACGATTCTACGAAGCGTACAACGCTGCTTTCCTCCTGACCTCATCGGGGGAGGTAGCGGGCATTCACCGCAAACAGCGCCTTACCCCTTTTGCAGAACGCTTTCCCTATGCCGAAGTGTTTGGTCGGCTTCCCCAGCTTGTAGAGTGGGGGGTTGGTATATCGGCGTGGGCGCAGGGGAAGGTTCAGAGCCCACTTCTCTTGCAGCGCCGTTCTGACACAGTTGCTTTTGGAGTAGCAATCTGCATAGAATCCATCTTTCCTGACTTTGCCCGTGCGTATGCACGACAAGGATGCAACGTCTTGGTGGTTCTCAGCAATGATGCCTGGTTTGACCATACGCCGGGGCCTGCACAGCACTTTGCAATTGCTCGGGTGCGTGCCGTGGAGCTTCGCCGATCCCTTCTCCGCTGTGCCAATAGTGGTATAACAGCAGCAGTGCTGCCTACGGGCGAGGTCCTTGCCCAATTGCCTCAGTACAAAGCGGCAGTGCTTTCGGTTGCGTTGCCTCTTGTGCGCGCTCACAGCCTCTACGAATATATTGGCGAGCTGTTGCCTCAGGGGGTGGCGCTCATAGCTGGTTTGGTACTTTTGGCTGCAGGGTTTTGGAAGCCTCCCCAGCAGCAAAAGCTGTAGTTTTGCTCGTGTGTGAAATGTTGGGTGTTAGAGTGCACGGGATAGGATGTGGCGACATGCGATTATAGGCGTATTGCTCGCGGTCCCTCTCTGGGGGCAGCGGAGCTTTTATCCTATTCGCTTTACGGAGTTTACCCTCGCTAATGGGCTCCATGTAATTCTGCAGCAGGATACTTCCGCCCCGGTCGTGGCGACTGTGCTCCATTACAAGGTGGGTTCTCGTAACGAGGAGCCGCACAGGACTGGGTTTGCGCATTTCTTTGAGCATCTGATGTTTGAAGGCACCGAACATATCCCTCGCGCCACGATTGACAAGTACATTGAGCAGGCCGGCGGCTCGCTCAA
>JANWXA010000277.1 GCA_025055465.1 Candidatus Kapaibacterium sp. | reverse complement strand
ATTGCTGTCGGGTCACTATATGTTCTGGACGGAACCGCACCATGACAACACCGTGAAGGACTGGGTCCTGTCGCCCAATCATAGGATCGGGCATGAGCACTGGCCTCGTGGTGAGTGGGATAGAGCCGATGGCCGGCGCAGAGGACAGTGCCAAGAGTCCAAGGTGAATCATCCAGAGCCTGCGCCGTAGAGCTTGGGCTATTTTTGTAGTTTGCATTGTTCTGGAATGGCCTAAAACCAAGCAAAATTACGGGAAACTATGGCGGAGCAGCTGTCGGCAGGATTCATAAGCTTAGCACGCAAGTGGCGTCCACAGACCTTCAAGGATATTGTTGGACAGGAGCACGTAACGACGACGCTGCGGAACGCCATCCGTATGGGTCGGGTTCATCATGCCTATCTCTTTAGTGGTCCACGTGGTGTCGGGAAGACAACAACGGCCCGCGTTGTTGCTCGTGCACTTAACTGCCAACACCTTACGCTTGAGGGCGAGCCCTGCAACGAGTGCCTGCCCTGCCGAAATATTTTGGAAGGGCGTTCGCTAGATGTGTTGGAGATAGATGGTGCTTCCAACAATAGTGTGGACGACGTGCGCCGACTTCGGGAGAATGCCAAATTCCCGCCGGCGGCAGGGCGCTACAAGCTCTATATTATTGACGAAGTTCACATGCTCTCGCTCTCTGCATTCAATGCCTTACTGAAAATCCTGGAGGAGCCGCCGAGCCACTTAGTCTTCGTACTGGCAACGACGGAACCGCAGAAGGTACCGCCAACAGTGGCAAGCCGCTGCCAGCGCTTTGATTTTCGGCGTCTGAGCATGGACCAAATTGCTGATCGCCTCTGCTTTATTGCTCAGCAAGAGGGTGTTCAGGTGGAGCTGGCATCAGCTCATGTCCTCGCTAAGAAAGCGGAGGGCTCACTGCGAGATGCCCTTTCTCTCCTGGATCAAGCAATTGCCTTCTGTGGGAAGGACATCCGCGTAGAGTCTCTGACTCAAATGCTTCATATGGTGGATACCGACCTGCTTTTCCGAGTGACGACTGCTCTGCGCCAGCGGGATGTCAAGGGTATCTTAGAGCTCGTGCAGGAGATAGTTCGCCGGGGCTACGACGTGCAGGAGTTCACCGAAGCGCTGTCCGAACACTTTCGCCATCTGGTGGCAGTTTGTGCTACAGGATCCACTCGCTTTCTGGACCTCCCCCCGGAAATGGCTCGGCAGTATGAGATAGAAGCGCAGCGCTATCAGCTGCCTGACTTAATGAACTGGAGTGTGCTCTTGCACGCTACGCAACAAGCGATGCGCTACAGTGCGCAGCCCCGCATCCGGCTAGAATTGGGGCTTGCGCAAATGGCACTGTTAGAGCATGCGGTAGAGTTCTCCGAATTGCTACAGGCACTGCGGAACCTCAGCCAACAGTCTCTTCATAGTGCTGCTCCACCTGTTGCAGAACCCGTGCCATCGTACGCCTCCCATTCTGCCCCCTCGTCAAAATTTTTCGATCCGGGGGCAATGGAGC
>JANWXA010000276.1 GCA_025055465.1 Candidatus Kapaibacterium sp. | reverse complement strand
ATCAGGGGAATTCCTCGCCTTCGTTGAGCAGCTTCTCTTGGGTGCGAACAGCTTCTTCGAGTCAGTCTTTGACGAACTCCGCATACCGATCCCACCGTTTAGATGGGCCGAAGACCTCTCCGCCGAACCTGGTGTAAAGGAAGAGCGCCTGGCTCAGCTCATCCGCTCCTACCGCGTTCGCGGCCACCTCATTGCACAGACCAACCCTTTGAAAGATGACTGGGAATACCACCCAGACTTGGATCCCTCACATTACGGATTTACCATTTGGGATCTGGACCGCGAATTCAATACAAGCGGTGTGGCACACTATGAACGTGCTTCGCTGCGGCAGATTCTGGAGGTGCTCTGGGATACTTACTGTGGTCCTATCGGGGTGGAGTTCATGCACATACAAGATCCCGAGCGCCGCCGCTGGATACGTGAACGAATGGAGGAAGGAAGGTCACGCTATGCATTTCCACCCGAGCAAAAGCGCCGAATCTATCAGAAGCTACTTGAAGCCGAAATCTTTGAACAATTTTTGCACCGCAAATTTATTGGGCACAAGCGCTTTTCACTTGAGGGTGGGGAATCCTTGCTTCCACTTCTGGATGCCATACTGCAGCGAGCCATTGAGCTGGGGGTAGAGTATACCGTTATTGGTATGGCTCATCGTGGCCGGCTCAACGTGTTAGCGAACCTGATAGGGAAATCCTTCCGCCGCATCTTTGATGAGTTCGAAGGAGAAGGGGGATCTCTCTCGTTTCATGGTTCTGGTGACGTAAAGTACCACATGGGGGCACGCGGATTATACCAGCACCCCACAACGAATAAGAGCCTCCAACTACTCCTGGCCTCCAACCCGAGCCACTTAGAGGCGGTAGATCCCGTAGTTGAGGGCATGGCGCGTGCTCTCCAGGACCAGCTCGCTGATAGGGAACGAAGTCGTGTCTTGCCGATCCTTATTCACGGAGATGCTGCTTTCGCTGGACAAGGTATAGTTGCTGAAACCCTCAATCTTTCCAAATTGGCTGGCTATACAACAGGTGGCACCCTGCACATCATTGTCAATAACCAAATCGGCTTCACCACAGAGCCGGTAGACGCTCGCTCTATGGTCTATCCCACTGACGTGGCCAAAATGGTCCAAGCCCCCATCTTCCACGTTAATGGTGACGATCCTGAAGCCGCAGCAACAGCAGCCCTTTTGGCTCTGGAATACCGTATGACCTTCCATGAGGACGTGGTAGTAGATCTCTTCTGCTATCGCAAGTACGGACACAACGAAGCCGACGAGCCTACATATACTCAGCCGCTCTTATACAAGCGCATCCATTCCCATACCCCTGTCCGGCAGCTCTATCGTTCTGCCCTTTTCCATGAAGGATTGCTCACGGAGCAAGAAGACAAGCAGCTTGTGGAGAACTACCTTCAGCAGCTAAACACCGCGTTTTCCGAACGCCGACCTCCATCAGCAGCTGTATCGCCCTCCTTGGAACCATCAGTAGGCATGTTGCAGCCCGTAACAACGGCAGTCCCTCTTT
>JANWXA010000275.1 GCA_025055465.1 Candidatus Kapaibacterium sp. | reverse complement strand
CGACCTCCATCAGCAGCTGTATCGCCCTCCTTGGAACCATCAGTAGCCATGTTGCAGCCCGTAACAACGGCGGTCCCTCTTTCCGAACTTCAGCTGATTGCCACGGCTTTAGGACGTGTCCCAGACTCCTTCCACCCACATCCCAAGCTGGACCAACTTCTACGCTCCCGCTCGGTTATCCTTCAAAGTGGCAACGTTGATTGGGCAACTGCTGAGCTCTTAGCCTTTGGGACTCTCTTGCTTGAAGGTTTCCCGGTACGTCTCAGTGGCCAGGATTCTCGTCGCGGCACCTTTAGCCAGCGCCATGCTGTGCTGGTAGACGTGGAGACGGGTGAGGAATACATTCCCCTCAATCACATTCTCCCCCATCAGAAATCCTTTTTGGCAATTTACGACAGCCCACTGAGCGAATTAGCAGTTCTTGGGTTTGAATATGGGTATAGCACCCAAACCTTGCACGGACTCACCCTGTGGGAGGCTCAGTTTGGTGATTTCTCTAACGGTGCCCAGGTAATTATAGACCAGTTCATTAGTAGCGGGGAACTCAAATGGGGACAACATAGCAACCTTGTTTTGTTACTCCCACACGGCTATGAGGGACAAGGTCCTGAGCACTCCAGCGCCAGAGTCGAACGATATCTCCAATTATGCGCCCAATATAATCTATATGTCTGCTTCCCTACCACGCCGGCACAGTATTTCCACTTACTTCGCCGCCAGCTTCTGGCACCTATACGAAAACCTCTGGTAGTATTTACTCCGAAGAGTCTCCTTCGGCATCCTTTAGTCGTCTCACCCCCCGAGGACTTTACTGAGGGTGGTTTTCAAGAAGTTCTGGATGATCCAGCGCCCGAAATACTGCCAGACAGGGTCACACGCGTGCTTCTTTGCAGTGGCAAGGCCTTTTACGACCTGTGGGAGTATCGAAAAACCCGAAAGAGATGGGAGACAGTTCTGGTACGAATTGAACAAATGTATCCGCTCCATACGGAAAAACTGTCGGCGATTCTCCGTCGTTACCCCCACATCCACTCTATCCTGTGGGTACAGGAAGAACCTCAGAACATGGGCACGTGGGCCTACATCAACCCAATACTCCAGACACTAATGGAAGAGCTATCGCTCCCCTGTCGGATAGGATACGCTGGACGTCCTGCTGCCGCAAGTCCCGCAACCGGATCCTTTCTCCTTCACGAGCGAGAGCAGAGGGCTCTCGTAGATACCGCCTTTACCCTGTAAAACGCGGATCGTGCAGTTCAAAAATACCTTGAAAATCCGGCTGCTTACGTCGAAGCAATGCTAAAAGTGCACCATACCGCAGACCATAAACGCTTGTCTGGACGCGGGGAAGATCAAAATACTCCATAAGAACCAACAGAATAAGCGCTCCAGCAGGAAGAATATCCGCGCGTTTAGGATGCACAGCCGACAAACGTCGGCGTTCCCTAAGGGGCATTCTCCACAGACGAGGAAGAAGCTGCTCGAGATCGGTCCGTGCGATCGAAGTCCCATGCGTTAGCCACCATTGCTTATAAGGGATGCCCATAAGAAGCCCGGCCAGT
>JANWXA010000274.1 GCA_025055465.1 Candidatus Kapaibacterium sp. | reverse complement strand
CTTTGGATGCGGGCAACACTGTTCTCCGGAGCGGTATATCCGGTGACAATCCGCGTGTTTGTCCGCAGAAATGTTACCTCGAGCCTTCGGTACCGACTCTGCTCCGTGCAGCCGTAAGGGGCCGTCCATAACAGCTCGCACACCTGCCGGCTCTGTGCTTCCAGAGCAATCTGCCGATAGATCCCTTCCAGTTCCTGCTTAGTGTAAGCCGCAAAGGATTTCCCACCTGTGCTGCGAGCGATGCGATCCAAATCCGAATGCATCGGCATACTGACAGTAATGGCATAAACAATTGCTCCGACGGAGCGAGCACGAGCAATAATGGTATCTGTCTGTGGAGGAACGTTCGGCTGGCCATCTGTCAGGAAAATAACGAAGCGGCGTATATCAGGCGGACGCGTTGTCAAAAGAGGCAGAGCACCGGCACCGGGCTTGAGAAAAGCCGGATCGTAGCGCGTGCCCCCACGCGCCACAAGCGTATCAATCCCCGTTAGCAGATCCGCCTGCCGGTTGGTAAAAGGCACTATAAGCTCCGCATCGGCATCGAAAGCTACCACGGCCACAGTGGTCCTGCCAACAAAGTTGACAGCGTTGATAAAAGTCTTTGCCGCATACTTGACCCAATCCCATCGAGTTTCCCTGGTAGCTCGATCGACCGTATCATTCATCGAGCCGCTTCGATCCAGCACCAACACAGCACTGAGCTCGGGATCGCCGACAAGAGTCGTACAGCGGACACTGACACTGGCATCAACCGAAATCCCATTATCCACAACGCGGAAATCCCTCGGCGTCAGGTTCGGAAAGGGCTGTCCAGTGACATCTAAAGCAACAAAGTTCGCCCGAAGAGTGGGAAAGTTGCTGGGGTCTATGGCGTAAACAGAAAAGCTCTGTGCAAAAAGCGGAAGACTGGATACGGCAGCAATCCACGCCACGAGAATTGCTGGAAACATTGTGACTCTCCCTCGCTAATCATGATACTTCATCGGCAATGGACGGTTCAACAAGGCGTATGGTGCAGGTGGAAGTATTAACCTCTGCCCAGACTCCGAGCGGTAGGGTGAGCTTGCTCCGTACATGTCCAAGCGGAAGGCTTGCAAGCACAGGGATGCCCAACCCCCCGAGTCGCTCCCTCAGAATATCCCGGAGCGGGGGCTGCCAGCCGATGCCGCTGGACCGCTGTCCCCGTCCCCAAGGAGCCCGGAAGCGCCCTACGAGAACAGCAACACAGTGTTGCAGCTTTCCCGCTAACAATAACTGGGTCAGCATGCGGTCCACCCGGTAGGGCTCTTCTCCGATGTCCTCCAGAAAGAGCACCGCCCCACGGGTATCCGGCTCATACAGAGTTCCCAGCAGGCTGACCAACAGACTAAGATTCCCTCCTATCAGGGGACCACAGGCAATGCCGGGAGCAATAACCTCGCATTCCGACACCTGTAAATTCCACGGATTGACGTACCCTTCGGGCAGAAAGAGCGTTCGTCGAAAATATTCCACCGTGAAGTCATCAAACGTAGAGACTGCCACCGGACCGTGGTACGTTACAATGCGAGCCCGACTGGT
>JANWXA010000273.1 GCA_025055465.1 Candidatus Kapaibacterium sp. | reverse complement strand
GGGACAGCCTCGGTCGCCTTGCTCTTTTCTGCTCCGAGCAGCCTTTAGGATGGTCAACGGAGCTGTCCCTTGACAAGCGCCGTATCATCCTTACCCTTCCGGGCACAATGCTTGCCACCGACGTCCGTTCCCGCTCATGGAGCGAGGGGCAGGTGCGTGAGGCTTACCTAAAGCAAGAGAACGGCAGCCTGCAAATCTACATTACCCTGGCGCAACCCATAGGATACAGCTCCGTATGGCTACCGTATAGCCGCTGCCTTTTGATTACACCCGTCCGCTGGGAAAAGCTCGCTGTGCAAGAGGACCTGTACCACAGCGCTCTGCTGGCACTGGAACTGGGAGCTAACACTGTCGCCGATAGCCTGCTGACAGAGGCAGCCGTACACGGTTCGGCCGATGCAGCAACTCTCCTCGCCGTACGTTCGCTCGCTGCTGGTAAGCCTGTTACAGCCCTGCAGTGGATACGACGGGCATCGGCCCAAAACCCTCTTCCGGATTTCTACGGTGTAATTGCGCACCTTGCTGAACTAACAGGAATTCCATCCATACAGTCGTGGGCATACTCCCGCTTCCGAATTCAGGCACAGTGCGCGCTCCCCCCGTTACCCCCTATTTACCCCGACAGCCTCATAGCAGTCACCGATGCCATAATCCACACCCCTCTCGTGGACACTTCTGCCTTTTCCGTTCCCCACACTGTGCCGCAGAATAGAGAGGCGCACCACCCCGAAAAAGTAGACTCTGGAACAACAACGACGACGGCCTTCTCGGCAACGGAAACCCCAGAATGGCTCCTGGTAGGAGCACCACTGCTGTTTGCTGGTCTTGCAATCGTCTCCGTTTTTCTTCTGGTGCGCAACTTATTGCGAGCTACCCAACGCAAAGCTGTGCCTTCAGAAAGTCACGCCTACCAGGGAACGCCCAACTCACCTTTTCCAGCATATGTGAACGAGGCACTCCACCGTTACCGCACAGTAGAAGAAAAATCAGTCCACAACGAAACATTTACAGATGTTTCCCCTCCAGCCCAACCTCCCCCTGCTGAGCCTTTCCTCTCTACCACCGTCTCAGCCCGTGACGAGGTAACAACTGCACAAACATCTCCGTCCTCCTCAGCTCCTCATCCCAGCGCCGAACCAGGGCCTTCGATCCTCAAGATGTCCCCTACGCTGGCTCACCTCTGGCGGCAGCGTGTGCACCATCGCTCCTCGCAGCTCCGACAGCAACTCCAACAGCTCCAGCACGAGACAATACCAGCAAGCACGTATGCCCGCGCCCGCCTCGCTCGCCGTCTGCACATTCCCCAGGAGGGAATAGAACTGCATCTCCGTCTGCACTCTACTCCGGACTTCCTCCACCGCTTTCGTACGCAATCTCCGCCGTCTTTCGTCTCTGCAGCCGAAACCGAGCCACAGAATAGAGCAGAGGGATGAAGCAGAAAGGGACTATTGTTGCTCTGCTGTTTATTGTAGCAGTATCAGCACACGCAGGTTGGTCCCCTCTACCTTGCAGCGATGCTACGAGGTTTGCTCCGAACCTCACGCCGCTGCAAACAGAGCGTCGAGCTATAGCCGACTCCCTACCGCGAGA
>JANWXA010000272.1 GCA_025055465.1 Candidatus Kapaibacterium sp. | reverse complement strand
ATCTCCGATACGGTCCTGCCGGAGGAAGAGGATCCGAGTGCCCTCACCAACGGGGACAGAAAGCCTTGGGGCAGTGATGGAATGCCTCGAGGATCCATTCCACCGCCGCAGAAGCTGGCGGCGAGCCCACAACTCTACCCGCTTGACGAGAGGATCTGCCATTGCGCCACAAAACTACGCCTCCTAAGCTCTGGGAATGCGTCACAAAAAACACCACAGCCCCTCTCCACGAGGGAGGGGGCTGTGGCTGAGGTGCCCCTTGCGGGGAGCAGGGAAGGGTGAAGGGCTGCTGCTCTGCTGCCGGTCTGCTACCTTATACTGGGTGGCCTAACCTAATGTTCCCGGCTGAGTGAAAAGGCTATTTTGGGGAGTGGAAAGCGGATTTGCGAGATGAGTGGGTGGATAACACGGCAACGTTGGCGCTGGGAACCAACGGTCGAATGGCTGCGAGCTCGACTACCGGAGCTGCCTCAGGGGGCTCTCATCATGGGGTCAGGTGGCAACGTGGTGCTGAGGGACAAGCCGTTGTGGGAATGTCCGTACGCAACAGTGCCGGGATTGCCTGTCCCCTCCGTTGCTGGCCATCCTGGTGTGTTGGGGATGTACTGGATGGGGCGCTGTTGGGTGCTGGTTTTTGTTGGACGCTTTCACCTTTACGAAGGGTATCGGGTAGAGGAGGTAGTAGCACCCGTGCTTATTTCCTCTATGCTTGGCATTCGGTGGCTTGTGGTTACAAATGCCGCTGGCTCTGTGACGCGAACGCATGCACCCGGGGATATACTCCTTGTGCGGGAAGCGCTGAATCTGAGTTTCCACAGCGTGCCCATTGAGAGGGAGCAGCGGGATTTTCATTACCTTTTCCTTTGTCCTCAGTGGCGCCGAAGCCTGCGACTCCATCTGGAGGGTGTTGGCCTCCGGTGCGCGGAGGCAACGTATGCGGCTGTGCTGGGTCCAGCGTACGAGACACCAGCAGAAGCACACATGCTTCGCTGCATAGGGGCAGATGTGGTGGGGATGTCAACGGTACACGAGCTGCAATGCGCAACCGCCTTGGGAGTAGCGACACTGGCTATCTCTACGGTGACAAACTGGGCTACGGGGCTACACCAGCAACGGCTGGCTCACGCTGAGGTGCTCGCGGTGCTGTCCGCTGCAGCACCGCGCCTCTATCGGGTCATCCAAGCCGCTTTCCAGGTACTTCCAGGACTGTAAGCATTTGTGGCCCTATTTTTGTGCCCCCGATGGTGCGGTTACGGGAGCATATCGGCACCCTCTCATGGGCAGCGGCGACACGACTGCTCTTCGTGGGATATGGCTTCGTGATGCTCCTCCAGATTGCGGTTGTACCCCCGCACGAGTATGGGTTGTTTGCGCTCTTGGTGACGGTGCAGACATGGATTTTTATCCTTAGTGACTCCTCTGCCCTACTGGGTTTGATCCAATTCGGGGCAAAGCCGGAGGAGCAGCCGCGAGTGAATTTCCTGGTTGGGTTGCTCCATACAGGTATCGCTATGGGTTTGGCTGCGTGTTTCTGGCTGCTCCGTTCCCCGCTTGCGCAGTTATTTCGCGAGCCGCAGCTTGTTCAAGTTGCGACTGTGTTGCTTCCCTTCT
>JANWXA010000271.1 GCA_025055465.1 Candidatus Kapaibacterium sp. | reverse complement strand
AACCCCATTGCTCTTTGACCCACCGAGGAAGCTGGTGCGGACAGGTCCTTTCCGCTATATGCGGAATCCTATGTACTTTGGGGTTTTGAGTGTTTTAGCCGGCGAAGCGCTGTTGTTACGCTCCTGGGGCCTTGCACTGCTGACTTTCGGGGCCTTCGTGTGCTTCAACGCTTTTCTGTTCTGGTTTGAGGAGCCTCAACTTCGGCGGCGTTTCGGGGAGGAATATCTCAGCTATGCCCGGGAAGTCCCTCGTTGGTTGCCTCATCCGCGAGCGTTCTTCCGCGGCCCTGCCTCCCCAAGGGGATGAGGGAGCTTACCGGAGGTGTTTCGCGGTCATGCGGCCCAGGGGGATTCGCGCTCCTGGGTCGAGACATTAGGAACGCACGGAGCTTCGGGAGGCCTCGACACTGACGGCGGTCGGTGATGTTGGAAGTTGCGATGTCGAGAGAAGGCTGTGCACTTGTCGTGGCGAAGTGTATGTTTGTGCTTTTTCGTAAGTTTGAAGCTGGGCGTCCTTATGGCACGTTTGATAACGATTCGGCGGGTGGATTCAGACCGTCTGTACTGCCGGTGGGAGGATGGGTTGGAGGTCTGCCTGCCCACAGCGTTGTTACGTGACCGGTGTCCGTGTGCTTTCTGTCAAGGGGAGAGGGTGTTTGACCGATATATTTTGCCGGTGCGTGTCATAGCACCGGGGATGCACGATCTGGTTGCCCTGGAGCCTGTGGGCAACTACGGGCTGCGGGCGGTTTGGAAAGATGGGCACAATACCGGCATTTATCCGTGGGAATTGTTGCGCCGGCTATGCGAAGAGCACGGGCTAAGGGAAGAGTCGGTGGAGAGAGTGTCTCAGGAACAGCAGGAGCGGGAAACGGGCTATGAGCGTGGTGGAGAAGCGGGCTCTTCGAGCCCCGCGAGGTAGCCATCTCCATTGTAAGAGCTGGCAGGTTGAGGCAGCTTATCGGATGCTGCTGAATAACTTGGATCCGGAGGTTGCCGAGAGGCCAGAAGAGCTGGTTGTCTACGGCGGTGTGGGGAAGGCTGCCCGGAATTGGGAGTGCCTGGAGGCGATTGTGCGCTGCCTGCGTGGGCTGGAGCCAGATGAGACACTCTTGGTACAATCGGGGAAGCCCGTTGGGATTGTGCGCACATACGAGGATGCTCCGCGGGTCATCATAGCGAACAGTAACCTGGTACCCCGGTGGGCAACATGGGAGGAGTTCCGCCGCCTGGATGCGCTGGGGCTCATCATGTATGGGCAAATGACGGCTGGGTCGTGGATTTATATTGGTACCCAGGGGATTTTGCAAGGTACGTATGAGACCTTTGCTGCCTGTGCACGCCAGCATTTTGGGGGGAGCCTGCATGGGTGCTTCTTGCTCACAGCAGGCATGGGCGGTATGGGCGGCGCGCAGCCCTTGGCAGGTACAATGAATGGAGCGGCCGTACTGTGCGTGGAAGTGGACGAAGAGCGCATAGAGCGCCGTGTCCGTATGGGATACTGCCAGCAGAAGTTGTACGATTTGGACGCGGCTCTGGAAAGGGTTTTAGAGGCGAAAGAGAAAGGCGAGCCCGTTTCCATTGGATTGGTAGGAAATGCTGCAGAGGTACACCCGGAAGTACTCCGCC
>JANWXA010000270.1 GCA_025055465.1 Candidatus Kapaibacterium sp. | reverse complement strand
ATGGGCCAACCACTGTCGCGGCTCGGAATGTTTCCGCTGGGTCTGTCGGACCGTTGCTGCCACTGCTGTATCTCCTCCGCTATTCAACACCACACGAAATTATGTGCAATCATTATGCTACCTCAGCCACCTCTTCAGGGCGGATCCTGCCTTAGCCGCTCCACATAGTGAGGTATCATCGCACGCCAGGTTATCCAGTCGTGGGGATACTCTGGGCCCCAAATATCGGCTACGTGCGCAATACCTTTTGTAGCCAAGATAGTGGAGAGCTCCCGTGTAGCCTCCGGACGTTCGTAGGCACCCTGTCCGCAGGCAATGTAAATATGCCGACTTCGGCGTAGAAGAGGGAGCCAGTACTCGTCACTGAGATTGGGCAGGTAATGTACGGGCGAGTTGAAATAACAATCGTCATCAAAATAGCCGTCGCTGTAAACCCGCAGATCGTAGACACCACTCATGGCGATGACTCCAGCAAAGAGGTCCGGTCGCTGAAAGAAAAGATTCGCCGCATGAAATGCCCCAAGCGATGCTCCAGCGGTAATCACCGGCACCGAACCATAACAGTCCGCGCGAATGAAGCCCATCACTTCTTCGGTGACATACCGATTGTACGCTATGTGCCGCAGAATGCGCTCTCTGGGAGCTACATGAGGATTGAGCCAGCTCTCAGCATTGACACTATTGACGGCGTACAGCTTGCAGACGCCATGCTCTATCCAGGGGCGAAGCACTTCTACGAGGCCAAAGCGCTCGTACTCCAGAAAGTCTGCCATCGCCGTGGGGAACAGAAGGATAGGGGTCCCGTAGTGTCCATAGATAGCAATTGGCATGGTCTTCTGCAGGTGGGGGCTCCACCATGTGTCACACCGCGCTTGCATTGCACCACCCCATTTGGGCTAACACCACATCTGCAAACTATCAAAGCCTGGAAAATTCTTGCGCCAGTACCAATGGCAAACGATAGCCCCCGACTGAGCGTCTACCACCGACAGGATTCGGTGATTTAGCCGAGAGACACGGATCATGGAACCCTGGCTACGCCCTGAAGAAGAAACAACGGTACAAGATCCGACAGAATTCCACTTCCTGGACCTCCTCAAAAGCTTAGAGCAGGCTCTATACTGGCTACGGGAGCATCTGACGGCCACTCCTGTAGAGGCCCTGTGGTGGGAACCTGCTCCCGGCATTCCATCAATCGGAGCAAGGGTCCATCACGTTATTCATGCCAGTGAACGACTGGCAACGTACGCCTTTGCTAAAAGCCCTAACTACGAGGAGCTGGCTGCCGAGTCAGCCCAAGACTGGACCCCCTCACCGACCGCCAAAGAAGAGCTACTGGCGGATTTGCAAGCAGTTTTCGAAAGTATCTACCAGCGGATACAGTGGCTGGCGCGCGACGCTCTTTACCGACAGCGCCTGGTCGGACGCCGGCGCATCCCTGTCCGCCGCTCCGTCATTCTACACCACATCGCCGAGCATGCAGCATATCACGCTGGGCAACTCGTTGTGCTGTTGCGCCTCTGGCAAGCCCAGCAGGAGACCACCCCCAATGGCTAACCGATTAGCCCGCGAAAAAAGCCTATACCTCCGACAACATGCTGAAAACCCTGTGAATTGGTACCCTTGGTGC
>JANWXA010000026.1:8336-13712 GCA_025055465.1 Candidatus Kapaibacterium sp. | reverse complement strand
CTCCAGCGAGGAGATTTCGACCCGCGGCGTGTAGCATTTATAGAGCATCCCCTGCCTGAAGAAATACAGTCCCCTGGCGATGGGGCGTCGGTACAGGTACTCGTCCATAAGAATGAATACATCAAACTACAAGCAACTACAGCGGGACCCAGCTTTCTGGTATTGAGCGAGGTCATTTACCCGCCGGCGTGGGAAGCCGCGGTAGACGGTAAGTCGGTCCCTATCATCAAAACTAATTACGCCTTGCGTGGTGTCGTAGTGCCGCCGGGGACCCATACGGTGGAATTTCACTATCGCTCACGGGCGCTGGAACACGGACGTTGGGTGAGTATGGGGCTCAATGGGGTGGTCTTGCTGCTCTTAGTGGTGGGTGTTTGGTTAGAGCGGAGAGGACGAGGAAGCGCAAGGTAAGAGGCATGGGCTGGGATGTCGTTTCTGGTGCTCCCTGTGTGCTGCGCACGTAGAATGATGGCTTTGTCTGGTGGCAGCATGGCCGTTCATTGGATTTAGGAAGCTGCTGACTACCCCCTTTGAAGCACCCCAGAGATCAAAGGTGTGCTTATAGATGTTCGGTGGTTTACTGCTTATTACCGAAGGGTTCACCTGCTGTGTTCAGGGAGCTGTTCGGGGGGTTGGTTAGGAAGGAAGCGGTTCACGGCACCCGCGGTCCGCAGAAAGGAGCGCTGAATTTATTTACGTGCAGCAGCTTTATGGTTCTTCGGTCAGCGGAGCGCCGAGTAGGCGCGGGAGACGGTAACGGTGGAGGTGCTCCACATCGGTGGTGAGCTCGGTGTGTAGCAGAGGCAAAAATCGCCGTAGAGTGTGAGTGTATGCAATTTCAGGTTTGAGGCTCCAGCGAAGGGTCTGTGTACCACCTACGTGTAGCCAGAATCCAAAGCCAGTGGCGTTGCGGAAGTGGGCGTTGGACAGCTGGGTACCCTGGTTCCAGAGAGTTCCTATGTGGTGAAAGAAAAGCGCAGTCCACCCTATTTCTGGGGTGATTGGGTTACCCCGCCAACGCAGTTCTGTGCGGAGTTCCAGGCGATTATCAGTGGCTGTGCTGGGGAATAGGGTTGGAAAACCTGTCAGCGCGTCCAGGCGTTCGGCACGGTATGCGTCCCAGTTCCATACGTTCTGATGCCGTCCGTTCCATGCCAGGAGAAGTGGAGGTGCCAGAAAGAGCCAGCCGGCAAGAGCCGTTTCCAGCACTGTGTACCGGGCTGCGCGTTGGGCGAACGCATTGCCGGCGGCAATGCGCCCGGAAAGAAGAAGATGCTTTCCGGCCACGGATTGTTCTAACTCACCTGCCAGATATGTGAAACGTTCTCCTCCGTGAGGGCTGGGGAATCCAAGCCCACAGATCACAGCACCCCAAGCTCCTGTGATTACCGTGCAGCTATCACTTTGGAGCAGGGGCGATGACAGTCGTTGGTACCGGTGGGCTAAGGACCCCACGCCGAGAAGAAGAAGGGCCGTGTTGTCAAAGGCTTTCCGGTAACCCGGGGGACTGCTGGCGTACTGCCATTGACCGAGCAGAGTGATGAAGAGCTGGTCGTATCGCTGTGTTTTCCAGGCCAGCCAGGTTTGGAGTGAGCAATCGCGGCGTGTGTACAAGGACGGTGCAGATGTACGTAGGTCCCAGAATTTTCCGGTTTCCTGACACCATTCAATGCCGCCATTCCATCGTTGGAGAGGTTGGTGTGGTGGGGGCGAACCTATGGAGAGTTGATACGCTGTGCGATAGCGGTGGTGGCGAATGGCCCCTTCGATGTTTCCCAGACTGCTGAGGGGTAGGTAGAACCGAAGTGCTGTTTCCCAGCCAATCCCCAGCTCTTGGCGGTACCAGAGTTGGGCTGAGAGAACATCCCCAGGTTGCCATAAACTGACAGTGTGGAGAAGGGCACCTACGTGATGGGCTTGTCTACTGAGGGAGGCGATGGGAACAAGCACATTCAGGCATCGTGGGCTTACAATCCATCGCAGTTCCACGCTGGTGGGAGTTAGAGTGTCGAGTAAGTGACTGACATGCGCAAACACTCCGCTGGACTGCAGGCGGATGCGCTCTTCCGTTAGCCGTGCCGGGTCTAATCTGTCCCCTTCGGCAAGCGTGAGGAGGCGCGCTATGAATTCAGGGGTGGGAAGCTTAGAGGGGCAATGACATAGCGGGGCCCACCAGGGGGGTGGTATTGCTGGCGGTTCGTACTCTATGGTCAATAGGCCAATGTGGGGCTGTGCCCACACAGGCAGTAGGGCAAGGCAGCAGCCCAGCAGGCAGCTTTTTATGGGGAAATGGGAACGGCAGCAGGTGAATTCGACGCGTGACGGACCTGCTGAAGAGCTTCCCATATTCGATACAGTAACGTTGGAATACCCTCACCTGTGACGGCACTAATGAGAAGCGGCGGGTTGCCGTCAATGCTTTGGTGTGCGACACGACGCCGCTCGGACTCAGAAAGCAGATCGCACTTGCTTAGGCAGAGGATGCGGGTTTTGCAGAGGAGCTCGGGATTATACTGCTCCAGCTCCCTAAGCAGGGTGATGTAGTCCCGTTGTGGGTCTTCTGCTGTTGCTTCCAGGAGGAAGACCAATACGCGGGTACGCTCAATATGCCGTAAAAATTGATGTCCCAGACCCCGTCCTTGGTGCGCCCCTTCGATGAGGCCGGGGATGTCGGCGACAACGAAGCTCTGTTCGGGTCCGAGCCGTACCATGCCAAGGACTGGGGCAAGGGTCGTAAAGGGGTAATCGGCGATCTTAGGGCGGGCAGCCGAAATGGTTGCCAGTAGAGTCGATTTTCCTGCGTTTGGAAAGCCAACCAGTCCGACGTCGGCAAGCAGTTTCAATTCCAGTTCCAGCAGGCGTTCCTCGCCAGGTTGCCCGGGCTCGGCGATGCGTGGAGCACGATTGGTCGGGGTAGCAAAAGCGGCGTTCCCGCGCCCGCCTTGACCTCCCCGGGCAACTATCACACGCTGTTCCGGTTTAGACAAGTCCCCCAGCAGTTTGCCAGTGGCAGCGTCACGAACGATGGTTCCACAAGGGATGCGTAGTACAAGGTCTTTTCCGCTGCGTCCTGTGCGGTTGTTGCCCTCGCCGTGGCATCCGTCTTCCGCAGCGTAGAAATGCCGATAGCGGTAGTCCAAAAGAGTAGTCAGGTGAGGGTCAGCGATCAAGACAACGTCGCCGCCTTTGCCTCCGTTCCCGCCGTCCGGACCACCTTTGGGGACATACTTTTCTCGACGGAAGCTGATGACCCCGTCCCCACCTCTGCCGGCCTTGACCCGGATTGTGGCCGTATCAATGAAGTGCATGGGTACCGGTCTGAATGTTGTAATGGCGCAGAATTTCTTGACGGAATTGCCTGGCAGCATGAGATTGCGGGTCAATTCCGTACTTTACAAAAAGCCGGTCAATAACTGCTGCAGCTAACTTCCAGTGCGAACAGGCGCAGAGCCGACGGGTGACTTCCGCATAGGCGTCCTCTGTGGGGAAGAGCGATCGGGCATAACGACGGTACCAATCTGGATCGCTCAGTAGGCGAACTAGGGTGGTAGGGGCTTCAGATTCTGGCGCGGATCCGGGAGGTTCCGGAGAGACAGCCTTTTGTGATGTGTCCGCGTGTTCAGGGTCCGGCAAGGGGGTGGGGAAAGCACGGGGAACATCATCCTCGGTTAGAAGGATTTGCTCCCATGTTGCTTGCAAGGTATCAGAGGAAATTGCGCCGTCGGACCATAACACGTTGTCGTGCTGAAGAGGTGGAGGGGAAAGGCATTCCATGAGGTGTTCGGAGCAGTCACTCCCTGAGGCAGGTTCCGATGCTGCCGTGGACACGGCTTTTGGTTCTGGCTCTGCAGTTACCACGGATTGGATGTTCTGCAGGACTTCGGTGGATAAAGCGATCTCGTCGAGACCCCCTTCCGATGGGACTTCTTCTACTGAGGGTGTGGCTGCCTCAGCTTGTTCTAAAAGGGACGGTGGGCGATTCTGTGCTGGCTCGTCCTGCCTTTCTGGGACAGACGGAGGCGGGGCATAAATGTCCGCGGACGGGATTTCAGTAGACGTTGTAGAGGTTGTTCCCTGGGCTGCTTCGGCTGGAGCGTCGTCGGGGAACTGTAAGGGGATGGTATGGGTGTCGGCAGGGGGCATCTCCAGCTCTATCAGCAGGCGGGTGACCAGCTCTAAGAACTGCTTGTGCGAGATCCACAGGAGGCGTTGGTGGCGCAGGAGTTGCTCTAATTCCTGTGCCAGTAAGCGGATGCCCTTATCATCGAGGAAAATAATGAGCGCTGCTGTGGGAAGATGCTTGGGATGTATCCCCGGGTTGGTGGTGTAGAAGAAGGCCTCCAGCGGTTGCAGCAGTTCCAGAAACTGTGAGGGGGTTAATTCCAGGGCAGAGTCGTCCGCTTGTTGGACAATCCGCTCAAACTCCAGTATGGAAAGGACTCCATCGCCTCCGGTGGACAGCTCCAGTTGCTGTATGTGGTGACGGACCCCTGAGGTGAGGTATGGGTAGTCGCTTAGGTAATCCAGCCGACGCAAGATTTCGGTCCGCTGCTTGAGGGGCTCGCCGCGGAAAATAAACCATTTCAGCGTCGTGCGAGGACGACAGAGAAAGTTGAGCCGGACTTTGACGGCGCTGTCTACAAGCAGTTCTAACTCTTGGCGTGGGAAGCGAGCATGGCGAAGCAGGAGTTCATCTATTCGTTGCAGTAACGGGGTAAGCTCCGGATCGGTGTAGTCAAAGTATGGGTGGCGCTGGCGCAGCAAATGTTCCTCATGAAGCTGCCACTGTATCTCCGCCCACAGATACCGTTTGTAGGGGAGTTCAGTCTCGGGTAACTGGAGCACATTCGTTAGGAGAATAAAGGGTTCAGACGTGCCGAGGAGGCGAAGTAGACGTTGTTTTTCAGTGCGGATTTCCCGTTCGAACACGGCTGTTCCCCCCCAACTTTTAGAACGGTTCCGTACGACGTGGGATCCGATATCGCCGGCGACGTAGGAGTGGTCCAAGGAGGAGTCCGGCCGCAAATCCTCCTGCGTGTGCCCACCATGCTACACCTCCCATGTTTTCTGCACTCAGCAGCATGCCATTGTAAACTTGCAGCAATGCCCAAAACCCAAGAAAGACGTATGCTGGGATGGCCAGTGATAGCCATGTAATAAAGATAGGCACAATGGTGATAATGCGGGAGTGTGGGAAAAAGAGCATGTAGGCACCCATTATTCCGGAGATGGCCCCGCTGGCGCCGACTGTTGGGATTGAGGAACCTGCGTTGGTGAGAGCGTGTGCCACCGCTGCGGCAATGCCACAGAGGAGATAGAAAAGCAGAAAACGCCCGTGTCCCATCGCGTCCTCTACGTTGTCGCCAAAGAGCCATA
>JANWXA010000026.1:0-8326 GCA_025055465.1 Candidatus Kapaibacterium sp. | reverse complement strand
CACCGTGAAGGAACATGGATGTTATGACCGGCTGCCATCGTTGCCACGATAGAGGCGGTGCTTCAAAGAAAGCCGCGGGGAAGAAAGCGAACTGTTGTAGGAAATGCTCTATAGCGGTTTCCGGCAGCGTTAGTTGGTAGAGAAAAACTAGCACGTTGATCACAATAAGCCCAACGGTTATCACCGGTTTGGATGAAGAAGGAATAGTATCGTGAATTGGGAACATAGCGCAAGCTCATATTATGGAGGCACAAACTTACAACTCGGTTAGGCCTCCGGAGTGCGGAGTCGCTGCAGGATATGTCTACCTTGAAGGAAGGCTTCGGCTTCGGCGACATCTTCGGGACTGCCCAGAAAGACAGGGACCCGTTGGCGAAGGCTTTCTGGTCGAATGTCCAAAATTCGACAGCAGCCATTGGAGGCGCGCCCGCCAGCCTGCTCGGTTACAAACGCCAATGGATTCACCTCGAACATTAGGCGTAGTTTGCCGGAGGGATTGGCCCTGTCGGCGGGGTACATAAAGATGCCTCCGTAGTGTAATACGCGGTGGACATCGGCAACAGCACTTCCGACATAACGGAGGGAATATGGGCGGTGTTGGTCGTGCGAGGGCGTCTTCAAGTAATCAATGTAGTCTTGCAGTTCTGGAGCCCACCGTTTAGCGTTGCCTTCGTTGATGCTGTAGTGTGTACCCCTTCGTGGAATACGCAACTTCTCGATAGTTAGGAAGAATTCGCCGAGAGTCGGGTCATATGTAAAAACGTCCACACCATTGCCGGTGCTGTAAACCAATGTCACGCTACTGCCGTAGCAAACGTAGCCGGCGGCGACTTGCTCACAGCCCGGGCGCAAAACGTCCTCGAGTGTAGCATCAGTCGTCAACGCTGGGTCACGGCGACGGTAAATGGAAAAGATGGTGCCGATAGTGACGTTGACGTCAATGTTTGTGGACCCATCCAATGGATCGAAGAGTAGGATGTACTTGCCCCGGGGACGCGTTGGTGGGAGGGCAATGAGTCCGTCGCTTTCCTCCGATGCCATGGCGCAGAGATGCCCCCCATGTTCCATTGCCCGGACAATGACCTCGTGCGCATAGGCATCCAGCTTACGAACGGCTTCACCATAGACGTTCGTGGTGCCCGTGAGTCCCAAAATGTCGTTGAGCCCAGCGCGGCTGACTTCCCGAGCGATTAGGCGGAAAGCCAACATAAGGTCGCGCAGTAACCGGGAGAACTCGCCAGTAGCGTGGGGATGCAAGTGCTCTTGCTCGGCGATGTGCCGCTCAATGGTGACGAGTCTTTGTGCGGTAACAATTGCCATGACGCCAGCGCTGCTCTGCTGGTACGCACGACAAATGGGGTAGAGGGCTATCGCCCTTCCTTCGGTCGTGGGATGCGGACTGCTAAGACTGGACACGAGGCTTTGCGAAGCACTCGCTCTGTCGTGCTCCCGAAGAGGAAGTGTTCTAAGCCACCTCGCCCGTGTGTGCCAATGCTGATGAGCCCTATGGAGTGCTCTTGTGCGTATCGTATGATCTGCTCAGAGGCGCGCCCGTAAAGGACTTCTCCACGGACAGAGATGCCCTCAGCACGGATGGACTCAACTAAGTTATGGATTTCCTGCTCAGCCATTCGTGTTAGTTCCTGTTCCAGCTCTGTTAGGCCTACCTGCGAATAGCCCCATTCGGCCGGGTAAATAATCGGCTCCACCACGTGGACGATGTGGAGAGTTGCCCCCAGCAGGCGGGCCAGCTCTTTGGCGTATCCGAGCGCTTGTTGGGCGTGCTCGGAGAAGTCAGTGGGGACCAGGATGTTGGTGATCGGTTGCATAAGCCTCTCCTATGGAAGTTGGTCGCTTTACAAGGGAAGACAAACTTAGGAGTTCTGCCTCAATGCCGTTGCAGGGGCTTACCATCGTCGGAGGAGTGTCCGGTAACGCTGCCAAATGTGGCGACGTGCCCGCTCGGCCTGGTCCGCTGTAGCAAAGCCCCAGAGCTTAATGCGGTAGGCCGGGCCTCCTCGGTGCACAATGGGTTCAAAGTAGGCTGCGTACCCTCGCGATGCCCACAGCTTTACGGCATAAAGTGCACGGTCTTCGGAAACGACTGTCCCGGCGAGTAGCTCGTGGGGGAGTTGCTCGGGGTGGAGCCAACGCAATTCTACCCGGCGGTTTAGGCGTTGTTGTTCAGGGGTCTGCTCGAAGTAAAAAATTGGTCGCTGACTGCCTTCGCTCCGGAGGCGCAGTTGATGGGGGGCAACCCCTAATTGCAGCAGGCGGCGTCGCACAGCTTGGGCTCGGCGTAGTGCCAGAGTAAGGCGCTCTTGGAGGCCTTCGCTCTGCCCGCTGTGTCCAATGAGCTCTGCTGTGGCCCTGGGATGTGCCCGCAGCCAGTGGGCAAGGTCGTTGAGCACAGACTCGTACTCTGGGGTAACTGTGGTATCGCCTGCCTCAAAGAGGCATACTGTAGAGAGGGAATTAACAAGTGGAAGCAGGGAGTCGCCAAGCCAGTGCTCGACTGCTCTTTTCCATTGGTCGGCTCGAAACTGTAAGCGTGGCCGCGCGCAACCCCGCGGTGCGGGAAAGCTCAGTGCATAATGTGTTTGCAAGCCACGGGTGAACCATGTAAGATAGCGGCCAAGCGTATTGGGGTCGGCTGTATCTACCCATATGTAGATGCCGCCTGTTTGCGTTGCTATCGTTCGCCAGAAGGAGCGGTCGTTCAGTGTTCCAATCTGCACGACAGAAATTGGTATCGCGAGCTGCTGAGCACTCTGAATGACTTCCCCAGGGCCGACAAGGAAAGAGGCTTCGCCAGAGGCTTCTGTCACAAGCACAAGGGCTCGCTGTCGGAGGGAGGGCGAGTTCCGGCAGTATTCCAGCGCACCTTGTAGGATGTGTAGAGGGGCAGCAATCCCAGCGGGTGGTAGAATGGTCAGGGTATCCGTCACCGACGGGTCGGTCTGGGGGCCCAGGAAAGTGTGGAGGGCTTCAGCGCGATAGCGGTACTGAACCAACACTAGGCGGTCCGCAGGGCGTAAAGTTGAGCCGAGCGCCTCCACTACGCGTCGGAGAGCGAAAGGCGACAGACTGGCTGCTGCTGAACGGTCGATGCAGACCAACACTTCCCAGGCAGGGATGGTAGCAATTGTGACGTTGATGGGCTGCAACACGGTGGTCTCGGCAGGACATAGTGCCTCTATTCGCCAGTCAAGAGTCGAGGGAGGTAAGGCGGCCAAGTTCCAGAGATGTGGAGCTGTTATCCATGCCTGCCACTGGGTGGTGCCGTACTCCATCCGTACCAGAAACCCTGTGCTTTCTTCCGCCAGGATAACGCTGCTTGTGGCAATCCAGAGAGTGAATGAAAGCTTAGTCCGTAGAGGTACCACTCTTTGCCAGCACCAAATGTCCTTCGGCATCCCGGTCTACAAGGATAGTATCACCGGCTGCAAATTCGCCAGCGAGGACCTTTAGGGCCAGAGGGTTTGCGATGTATCGCTCTATGGCCCGTCGCAAAGGACGGGCACCGAACTGAGGATCGTAGCCAATTGTTGCCAGCCACTCTAGAGCACGGTCTGTAACGCGTAGCTCCATATCACGCTGCTGTAAGCGCTGGCGTAAGCGTTCTACCTGTAGTTGCACAATTTGCTTGACCTCATCACGGAGCAAAGGCTTGAAGACGAGGATTTCATCAATGCGATTGAGAAACTCTGGACGGAAGCGCTGCCGCAGGAGTTCCAGTATTGGTTCTCGGAGTCGTTCCATCACTAATGCTCGGCTGCTTTCCGTGATGTTGGTCATTGCCTCCTGGATGAGCTCTGTACCCAGGTTGGAGGTCATGATGACAAGCGTGTTGCGGAAGTTGACAGTGCGGCCCTTGCCATCCGTCAAGCGCCCGTCTTCCAGCACTTGCAGTAGGATGTTGAAGACTTCGGGGTGCGCTTTCTCGATTTCGTCGAACAGAATAACGGCATATGGTCGAGTGCGCACGGCCTCGGTCAATTGTCCTCCTTCCTCATAGCCGACGTAGCCAGGAGGGGCGCCGATAAGGCGAGCCACGGAGTGCTTTTCCATGTATTCGCTCATATCGAGGCGGATAAGGGCGTTTTCATCGTCGAACAGAAACTCGGCCAGAGCCCGTGCCATCTCTGTCTTTCCGACACCAGTGGTGCCTAAGAAGATAAACGAGCCAATGGGACGGTTTGGGTCCTGTAGCCCTGCCCGTGAGCGCCGGATGGCGTTGGCGATAGCCTGAACGGCGTCTTCCTGATTGACAATGCGGCGGTGCAGTCGCTCTTCCATGTGGAGCAGCTTTTCCCGCTCCCCTTCCAGCATGCGATGGACGGGGATGCCAGTCCACTTGGCAACAACTTCCGCGACGTCCTCGGCACCGACCTCCTCTTTGAGCATGCGTCCGGAGCGCTCCAGCGCTTGGGTATACTGCTGAAGTTGGCGTTCCAATTCGGGGATGCGCCCGTAGCGGATTTCGGCTACGCGTCCATATTCACCTCTGCGTTCGGCTTCTGCTGCAGCAACCCGGGCTTGCTCGATCTGCTCCTTCAGCGAACGAATGTGGTGCAAAGTTGCCTTTTCCTGTTCCCAGCGCTGGCGTAGCTGCCCATACTCCGCACGAAGTCGTTCCAGTTCGGTTTCTATTTCCCCTAAACGCTTCTGGGTGGCGGCTATGGCGTCCATAGTTCTTTGGTTTGATTGTCTTACAGGGCAAAAGCTTAGACGAATCCACTCTACCATTCGGTGTGTCTTGATTCGTCCATAAAAGCACAGGTATACTCAACGAAAGGCGGCTCCATGGGTTTGATCCTTCTGGGCATTGTTGCTCTGCTGGTCCTGTTAGCGATTCTGGCGTACAATCGGTTGGTCGGTTTACGCAATCAGGTAGCGAATGGCTGGCGGCAGATTGACGTGCAGTTGAAGCGGCGCTACGATCTGATCCCGAACTTGGTCAATGCGGTCAAAGGCTATATGAAGTATGAGCAGGAGACGCTGCAGCGGATTATAGAGGCTCGCAATCAGGCCGTCAGTGCTCGCGGGGTCGCTGAAGCTGCCCAGCGTGAAGCAGAACTGTCAGGTGTTCTCGGACGTCTTTTTGCCCTGATGGAGAACTACCCTGACTTGAAGGCGAACCAGAACGTCTTGCAGCTCCAGGAGGAGCTAACGAGTACAGAAAACAAAATCGCTTTTGCCCGCCAGTTTTATAACGATGTGGCAACTAAGTACAACATTGCCCGCGAGAGCTTTCCGAGCTCCATTATCGCGAGTCTGTTCCGATTCCAGCCCGCTGAACTCTTCGCTGTCACGGATGAGCGTGAGCGGGTTGCCCCAGTTGTAGACTTGGGATTTTAGGAAGTAACACCGCCTATTCTGTCGAAGTCAAGGTGGATGAATATCTGGGAGCAACAGGCTCGGAACCGCCGCAATACTGTCCTGTTGGTTGTGCTTTTTGTTGCCGTTTTGGCTGCTGTGGGGTATGCTGCTGACTGGTATCTGGGGACCGGTGATTTTCCATTGTTGACATCCCTTGCCCTTGTTCTGGCGACAGGACAAGCGCTCGTAGGATATTTTGCGGGGGATAAGATTGCTTTGGCACTGAGCAAAGCACGCCCGGTGACTGGGCAGTCACTCAAAGAACGTCAACTTCTCAACGTTACCGAAGAAATGGTAATTGCGGCCGGCATTCCGATGCCGAAGCTTTATGTTATTCCTGACCCCGACCTGAACGCCTTTGCTACCGGGCGGTCTCCACGGAATGCCAGTGTCGCTGTTACCCAAGGGCTCCTGGACACGCTTTCTCGCGACGAGCTGCAAGCAGTTGTGGCCCATGAAATTGGGCATATCCGCAACTATGACATCCGCCTGATGACACTGGTAGCAATACTGCTGGGGACGATCCTTATCGTAGCGGATATGCTCCGTAGGGCGCTCTTCTGGGGTGCCGGACGGCGTGACCGACGGGGTGAGGCAAACCTTGTGCTGCTCCTTGTCTGGCTTGCGGTGGCAGTTTTGGCCCCATTGGCTGCCTATCTTATTGCCATGGCCGTTTCCCGGCAGCGGGAGTACTATGCCGACGCAACCAGTGCGGAGCTCACGCGCAACCCTGAGGCACTGATCCGGGCGCTCCAGAGAATTGCTGCAGCCATTCATCCAACGACAGCGATCCCGCAAAGCTTGGCTCATATGTGTATTGAAGACCCTCGCGGGCGCCCGATCAATGAGCGGAGCGGTTTCTGGAGCGAGCTTTTTGCAACACACCCGCCCTTGCATAAACGCATAGAAGCGCTACGCCGTATGGCGTATCTACACACCCCGTAGATGGGGAACCCTCTCTAACCGTTGGATGGAGGGGCCACTCTGTGAGCGAGAGCTGCGTAGAAAGGGGGGCATGCAAATACCGGAACTTCAATTGCCGGAGAAAGTCGCGTGCTATTGCACGTGTAAGGGGAATACTGTATTTTTGTGGAAACACAGTCCCACAATCTAAGAGGTAAGCCCATGTGGCGCGGGCACTTTTTGGCTGTTGTAGCTGTCCTTGTTGGCCTTTCATGGGGTAGTCGCGGAGTTGCTCAGGATCGGGTGGAGATTCTGGGAGGGCGCGAATACTGGCTCGGCTTCCCACGCTCGTGGATTTATCCGGGAGAGACCGCTCGTGGAATTTCAGCTTTGCAATTGTGGGTGGCCTCACGAGAAGCCACCAGAGTTCAGGTCTATCTCAACGGTGGACAAATGCTCCACCAGGAGTTTACAACGAAGCCGAAGGAGACCTTTGTGGTGGCAATCCCCATGGACCACATGAACATTGATCCCGGCGTGGTCATGGATAAAGGTATCCGTGTCGTAGCCAATAAGCCGATCGTAGTGACTGGCTACGTCAGCTTTACGATTTCTGGGGAAGCATTTATGTGCATACCCATAGAAGCCCTGGGGAAGCGCTACTACACATTGAACATGTATCAGGACTGTGTGGGCAACGACTATCGCCCGGCGCAGATTCTGATTGTTGCTACACGGGACAACACAGTTGTGCGATATTATCCCACAACAGAGACCAGCGATGGAGTTCGTCCTGGGCAGTTCAAGGAAATTCGGCTGGGGAAGGGACAAACGTACCTCATTACTGCAAAGATAGAGGCCCGGTATAACCAGGACTGGCGGACGGATTTGACCGGGACGTACATAGAGGCAACAGAGCCTATCGCTGTTGTTTCCGGACATACGAAGGGATCATACCCACGGTATTCGTGCACAATGTTGGGGACCCCAGCCCACTTCATGCGCAATTCGCTCATGGACATGATGTGGCCGGTAGAGCTGTGGGGGACGATGTACATATCAGCGCCCATCATGTATAAGAATCGTCCCCGCAATGGGGTGGACATTGATGATGTGGGGGACCTTATCCGATTTATTGCTTCCGAGGATGGGACGATTATCGAGCAGTTACGGCAGGACGGCTCACAGGAGTGGCAGCAGATCAGTCCTTCATTACGGCGCGGACAGTGGTTCAACATCAGTGCCCAAGAACATGCGGCAGCTTACCGATCCAATAAGCCGGTGTTAGTTGGCCAGTATGGGAAGGCTTGGCGCTTGACAGCGGTCAATCCAATCATTGGCAAAGATGAAGAGGAACCCCAAAACCCGCCGCGTAATGGTGAGGGCATGCTAATGTGCCTAACACCGCGGGAGCGGTGGGCTACATACACGACTTTCTACTCGCCGACCGGAATGGACAACTTCTTCATGATTACGTTTGAGACGGCCCGCATGGATGACATTTACTTCGATGGGGTCCGTCTCCGTAACAAGTTCAGCGGGGGCATCAAACCTGTGCGGGGTACCCCGTATAGTTATGTGGTGGCAATTGTTACGCCGGGCGACCACACAGTGGAGGGCAGAAATGGAGCACAGTTTGCTGTTTACGCTTACGGGAACTTGGATCTGAGCAAGACCGGGTTTGCTTACGGATACCCGACGGGCATCAATTATGCTGTACGGTGCGATGACACCGTGCTCGTCGTGGATCAAGAAGAGTGCGGCAACATTACCGGGCGTGTAGAGGTGCGCCCGCTGACGGCAGAGACCGAATGTGCCCGGCTCTTCTCAGTAGCGTTGGATAGTGCTGTCAATTACGAGCTGGTCCTTCCGGAAACGTTTCGTCCCAGCTATGACCGGCAGACTACCTTTGAGATTCGAGTGGTAGACCCCAAGCAGGATGCCTATGCCCTTTTGGAGGTGATAGCACGGTCCGGGAAGCGGGTGGTAAGGGAATATCGCTACATTGCTGAGGCAGTCGTGGCAGAACCCCCAGTTGTGG
>JANWXA010000269.1 GCA_025055465.1 Candidatus Kapaibacterium sp. | reverse complement strand
TTCATCCATCATGCCGGGCAAGGTCAATCCAACCCAGGCAGAGGCCATGACGATGGTCGCCACGCAGGTCTTCGGCAACGATGTCACAATCAGCATTGCGGGCTCTTTTGGGGCCTTCGAGCTGAACGTGTACAAGCCCGTCATCATCTTCAACTTCCTGCAGAGTGTCCGCTTGCTGGCCGATGCCTGCCGCTCGTTCACGCGTTACTGTGTCGTCGGCATCGAGCCGAACCGAGAGCGCTTGCGAGCATACGTGGAACAGTCGTTGATGCTGGTAACGGCGCTCAATCCCTACATCGGCTACGACAATGTTGCCCGGATTGCGAAACACGCCTACCAGACGGGGAAGAGCCTGAAGGAGGCGGCCGTTGAGCTGGGGCTATTGACGGCAGAGGAGTTCGACCGCATTGTGCGTCCAGAGCAGATGCTTGGCCCCAACCTATGAGGCCCTCCGGGTCTCCCCGATGACAACAGGGGACTCCTCGGCGCAGAGGGCCATAACCTCGCTAACGTGCTCTGGAGCAACTACCAGGACCATTCCGATCCCCAGGTTGAAGACGCGCCGCATCTCCTCTTCCGGGATGGCACCGGCGTGTTGGATGTAGCGGAAGAGCAGTGGTACCTGCCACGCATCCCAGGCAATCTCAGCAGTGACACCGCGGGGCAGGATTCTCTGCAAGTTCCCCAAGATACCGCCACCTGTTACGTGGGCAATCCCTTTTACGAGCCCACGCTGCAGTACTGGCAGGAGCATTGCTGCATACGAGCGATGGACTGCCAGCAGGGCTTCGCCCAGAGAGCTCCCGAGCTCAGGCACGTAAGTTTCGAGGTCATGGTCCCGAAGGGCTGCCATCGCCAGGGAGTAGCCATTCGTGTGTAGCCCTGTAGAGGCGAGGCCGATGAGTGTGTCTCCTGGCTGGATAGAGCGACCATCGAGGATGTGGGAGTGTTCTACGACGCCGACGATGGTGCCGGCGAGATCGTACTCCCCCGGCGCGTAGACGGAGGGCATCTCAGCGGTCTCGCCACCAAGGAGAGCGCAGCCGTTGCTCCGGCAAGCAGTAATGATGCCGCCGATGACTTGCTCGGCAACGCTGATGTCCAGCCGCCCACAGGCGAAGTAGTCCAGAAAGAAGAGCGGTCGGGCTCCACAGCTGAGGATGTCGTTGACGCAGTGGTTGACCAGGTCCTGTCCAACCGTACTGTGGATTCGCAGCCGGATAGCGAGTTTTACTTTCGTCCCGACCCCATCGGTACTGGCCACCAGGACGGGATGTTCGTAGTCACTGAAGCGGGCGTCGAAGAACCCCCCGAAGTGGCCAATGTCGGCTAACACACCGGGGGTAAAAGTAGAGCGAATAAGAGGCTTCAGGCGGCGCAGGAGCTCCTCAGCGGCGTCAATATTGACGCCGGCATCTCGGTACGTCAGCATGACATCTGCGGTGTCTTGTCCGACGGTTCCCGGATAGGCTCCCAAGAACGAGCAATCGAGCGGCGCAGGAGGAGGACAGCGAAGGCGTTGACGGTCCACAGCCAGAGCGTCCGGGCGTAGCCATAGCGCCGATAGCGACGTGGCGATTCGTAGATCGGTAGTTCCCAAGCCATACGAATTCGGCCTAAGCGGCGGAGCCGGCGG
>JANWXA010000268.1 GCA_025055465.1 Candidatus Kapaibacterium sp. | reverse complement strand
CCCGCAACAATCCCACCAAGATCAGCACACCTTTACTGTGAATGCGGCCGCTCAAATCCACCTCCCGCTCGATACTGACAATCCCACCACTGCCCACACCAACCGTGGCAGTAATTCGGACCGGCTTTCCGAAACTGTGGATGCCAGTTGAGTAGACCGTTAGGCCATTGACCTGCCCGATGCGTTCGCCCGTCGTGTCAATCAAAAGACTGCCTTGGAAGATGAGCTCCCGAATCTTCTCATCCAGTAGGTCATGCTGCCTCCGCCGGGCTACTAATGCTTGCTGTACGTGCGCACTCTCAATTTGGCGTGCTCCTTGCTGCTGCGCCACATAATGAGCTTCCCGTACAACGTCCGCAACATCGCTGAAGCGAAGGGTCAGCTTGCGTTGCGTTTCAGCCCGCTCCACTGCCCATTCGGCCAAGGCAGCAATTGCACTACGGTGAGCCGGTAGGATACCCTCCTGACGGCTTAGCTTGCAGACGAAACGAGCGTAAGCCATAAGCATCTCTGAGGAGAGGGCAGTCTCGCTGTCAAACTGCGCATGCACTTTGAACATCTTTGAAAAATCCTCATCCAGCAGGTACAGCAGTGTGTACAGCTCCGAAGGCCCGAGCAGGATAACTTTCAAGCGCACCTGCACCGGCTCTGGTTTGATGCCCGCCGGCAACAGGGCAAAGAAGGGATCCCACGCCTGAATGTCCAACTTGTTGTAGAGAAGCACGCTCTTTAGTGTCGTCCATACGCCGGGCTGCGCAAGCACATCCAGGGCATTGAGGATTAGGTAGCCCTGGTCTGCCCGCAATACCGAGCCAGCTCGGATGGAGGTATAGTCCGCAGACCAGAGCCCTCGCCCATCGGAGGCACGATCAATGGTGCCAAACAAGTTTGCATAAGTAGGGGCTGTTTCTATTATGACAGGAGCACACTCCGTCTGGCCGTTATCTACCACAACGTTGACACCATAAAAGCGCAACCGTTCACCCAGCAGTGCCAGCCGTTGCTCCATTTGTGCAGGGGTTTCCTTGGGTTCGGCAACGAAGAGATGGAGGTGCTCTAAGAGGTCATTCTCGATGGCGTTCAGAAATTCGCCAACCCGCTCATAGGGAAAGCGCTCGCGCAGCTCGGCAAAAACTCCTTGGACGAGCACCATAACCGCAGAACGGTCATGCTCCCGGAGAGCCTGACGATAGTCTTGCCAGAGCCGTGCCGAGGACCGGGTCAGCTCCTGAAGCTGAAAGCGTGCATCGTCGTAGCGGCGGCGAATCCCCTGGGCTTCCTCCAGGGTGAGCTTGCGCCCACGGACATAGTCGTCCAGCTCCTCTATTGTAATGGGGATGCCCTCGACGACGGGAAAAATCTCTGGTTCCACACCCGTAGGAGTCTGCACCTGTCCCAGGACAAAGCCCTGCTGCTTGAGCCCTTCTTCAAACTGAACAAAGAGCTCGCGATGGCGCTGTTCGAAGCTTTGCGCCAATCCGTGGCGGCGAGCGCGAAAATCCTCTTGCTCAAAGAGCTGGGGAATACGCTGGCGCAAGAGGGACACCGCCTCTGCCAACGCTGCCCGGAACGCTGTCCCCTGACCTTTCGGGAGTTTCAGCAGTCGTGGCTGACTGGGCTCTCGAAAGTTGTGTACGTAGCAGTAGTCATACAGCGGCGGGCAGACCTGGAGGAC
>JANWXA010000267.1 GCA_025055465.1 Candidatus Kapaibacterium sp. | reverse complement strand
CATGGTGAAAGGGCAGTACGATTGGACGTCCAGTTATCAGCTCCTGTAACTTGGCGAAAGCGATTAGGCTACCGGTGAAGGTGACCGTGCCGATGACAACGCTAGCTTCCATGGTCCCCACCAGGACGCCGGAGGCCTGCGCAATCCCATGATGGAGCTGAAGGCGCTCCATTTCGGCAACGGCGACGAGAGCAGAGGCGCCTCCACCAAAGCCGTTGAGAAGTGCTACCATCTGTGGCATGGCGGTCATACGGACTGTCAGCGCCATCCCCGCTCCCAGCACCGAGCCCAGCACAATGCCGAGCAGAATCCACTCGAAGCTCACGATACTGCGGTCCAGTAGGGTAGCAATGATACCCAGCAACATGCCGGATGCTCCAATCAGATTCCCCGAGCGCGCTGTCCGAGGCGAACTCAAGCGTTTGAGCGCTATGATGAACATTGCCGAAGCGGCTAGATATGCCAGGTTAATCAACACGTCCATCGCGCTCCTCTCGGCGCTGTGGGCGGAACATCCGGAGCATTCGGTCAGTGACCAGAAAGCCGCCGACGACATTGATCATTGCGAAGGTTACCGCTGCCACGCCTAAGACGGTCAGCAGTGGGGATTCTCCACGTCCGGCAATGAGCAGCGACCCCACGATCGTGATGCCTGAGATAGCGTTGGAGCCCGACATCAGCGGGGTGTGGAGTGTTGGAGGGACCTTGGAGATAACCTCAAAACCAACAAAGGCCGCCAGCGTAAAGATGAAGATGGAAAAGAGGAGTTCCGTCATATGTGGCATTCCTACGATGTGACTGCTTTGCTGGCGAAGGGGTATAGCTGTCCTGCGTGGGCGACACAGGTCTGCTGTAGAATCTCGTCCTCAAAGTGGAGGACGGGATGTCCCCCCTTGATGAAGAGGTGCAGGAATTGTTCAAAATTGCGGGCGAGCATCTGGCTGGCGTGGATTGGGACGGTGGAGGGTAGGTTCACTGGGCCATAGATGGACACGCCGTTGTACTCTCTCCACACTCCGGGCTGCGTCAGTTCACAGTTGCCACCGGTTTCGGCAGCTAAATCAACGATGATGCTACCGGGCTGCATTCGTTCTACCATTGCAGCAGTGATGAGCCGAGGGGCAGGGCGTTCGGGGACGGCCGCTGTTGTGATGACGATGTCTGCCCGCGCCACATACGTTGCCAGGGCCTCTTGTTGGCGCCGCTGGGCTTCCTCTGGCAGTTCGCGTGCATAGCCGCCACGTTGTTCTACGGAGTCTACCTCCAGCGTAATGGGTAAGAATCGTGCGCCAAGGCTCTCTACTTGCTCTTTGACAGCGGGACGGATATCATAAGCTTCCACGCGGGCCCCCAACCGGCGGGCTGTGGCGATTGCTTGTAGGCCGGCAACCCCAGCGCCGATGACGAGCACCAGCGCTGGCGGGATCGTCCCTGCAGCCGTCACCATCATCGGCAGCAGCTTCCCAAAGCGTTCTGCAGCGAGGATGACCGCCTTGTAACCTGCGATAGAGGCCATGGAAGAGAGTACGTCCATGCTCTGCGCTCGCGAAATCCGTGGCATCCGTTCTAAAGCGAAGACTGTGGCGTTGTGAGCACACAACTGCTCGAGGCGTTCTGGGGAGCGCCATACCTGAAGATTGCCGATAAGAACCTGCCCCGAACGAAGTTGCGGAATCTCTGCTTCTGTTGGCATCTGTAAGCGGAGCAGTATATCGGACCTGGTTACTACTTCGTCAGCGG
>JANWXA010000266.1 GCA_025055465.1 Candidatus Kapaibacterium sp. | reverse complement strand
AGCGGATTGTCGCCGATGTCGTAGAAGCCCGGAAAGGTATCCTGTTGGTCTTCAATAAGTGGGACTTGGTGGAGAAGGACACTGGTACGGCTGACTGGTATCTGCAGCGGGTGCGGGAAGAGCTCCCTGCGCTGCCGTACATCCCCGTGCTCTTTGTCTCTGCCCTGACACGGCAGCGGGTGACGAAGATTCTGGAGTTAGCCAAGCGAATTGACGAACGCCGGCGGCAACGCATCCCGACGGCGCAGTTGAATCGCGTCCTCTCGACCATTCTCAGGCAGACCCCACCGCCGGCGGTGCAGGGGAAGGAGGTGCGAATCAACTACATCACACAAGTCCGCACTGAGCCCCCAGTCTTCGTATTCTTCAGCAACCACCCTGACCTTATTCCCGACTCCTACAAGCGCTTTCTGGAAAACACCATCCGGGAGCACTTTGACTTTGAGGGTGTGCCAATCTCTTTCCTGTTTCGGCGCAAGAATGTGCCGTATGGTTTCCCGGTTTAGGCGGCGCAGAGGGCACGCAGTGAGTGGGCAGCACCGTGTCACCGGGTGCTGTGTACTTGGAATCCTACCGTGACTGTGCGGGGCATGCCGGACTCGGCAAAGAGAGCATTTCCTTGGCCGTCTCGGTCAGGGTTGACGTAGATGGAGCCTACATAACGCCGATTTGCCAAATTGCGCAATTCCACCCACGCGCTCACAGCGGCGCCGGCAATCAACAGGGGCCGTTCAGTCCGAATGCTGGCATTCCAGAGGGCATAGTCGGGGACTCGTACGGTGTTGGCATCGTCGGCATACGCAGAACCTACGTAGCTCAATTCCACACCTATGCTTAGAGGCAGCCACGGGAGGGTATACCCTACCTGGAGCCCGCTTTGGACAGTGGGAACTCCTGCAATACGGTTGTTGCTGAAGTCTACCTGGCGTTGGACACCGAAGTAGGAGGAATCCACCACGTACGACCGATAGCGCATGCTGCTGAGGCCAACCATTCCGCGCAGCGTTAGCTTGCTATCAAAGGCAAGCCCTGCCTGCAGCTCCGTTCCCAGTCGTTCACTGCGGGCTGCATTCAGGTAGAAGCGCCCGTTGCCGTAGGGGACGATCTCGTTACGGCTGTCAATCCAGTACAGTGCTGCTTCAAGGTACAACTCTTGCAGGGGACCTCGGTAAGCAGGACGTACTCTGTGGCGGCTGCCGAGCTCAACGGTCCAGGATTGCATTGGCTTGAGCTCGGGGTTGATGCCGCGGGCGCTTCCTGTTGGAGGGGGATCTACTTCGTTATACGCGGGTACTTCCCAGCCCGAGCTGATGTGGGCGTAGATGCTGTGGTTATCGGAGAATCGGTAGCCGATACCTGCACTGGGGAGGAGGGCCTGAAAGAGCCTAGAGTCTGATAGTGAGGGCCGGAGAGCATCAATGAGCCGGTAGGCCAGCCAGTCGCTCCGGAGGCCTGCCCAGAGTTGCCACGTGCTGGCCCAGCGAAGGAGTGTGCGGGCAAAGGCTCCAACGTTGAAGGCAGCTTCTCGTTTGTTCTGACGGAGGACACTGTCACGAGTACCCTCGGGAGTGAGCTGGTAGAAGAGAGCGGGTCCATCCTGAAGGGCCGCGTCTCCGCCGAGCGTGAGCAGGAGTGTTGTCTTCCCTGACAAATCCCAGGCGGAATTGTAGAGGAAGCTGCCTCCGGTCTGGACTCGAGAGAATTCACGATATGTGTTGCGCTCTGACCGGGTCAGGAATTTCGGTTGAACAAATGCGCT
>JANWXA010000265.1 GCA_025055465.1 Candidatus Kapaibacterium sp. | reverse complement strand
GCCGTTTCCGCGGGGCAAGCATCCCCAGCAGCCGCTGTCGGCGCTCCGGTGGAGCCACCAAAAAGCGCCCGAGAGCCGTCCACTGCGCCTCCAGAAATTGATCGCTGACGTCCATTTGTATCCCCCACCAATGCCACTGCCGACACCAATGGGGTTCCACATACTTATTGCGTAGGCTCACCCAAAGCTCCTCTTCACCGAGCTGCCGCAGAACTCCTTTCAGCACTGGAGCAGCAAAAAGTAGCGACTCTCCTTGGGCATTCATCGGATAGAGCACCACAGGATCACCAAGGCGCAGAGGCGAAACAGGTGTCGTGTGTTCCGTACGGCGGAAGCAGAGATGGAGCCGTTGCCAATCTGTGGCCTCTGGGTCGAGGCTCAAGTGGGTGAGTCCTTTGCCTGAAAGGTATCCCTCCGTGGGAGGGACCGCTCGAGTGGAGACGACAAACTCCCGCAGTTGCCCCCACTGTTCTCGTAGAAGAAAGCGGCACATTTCCTCCACGTAGGCCTTTTCTTCGGACTGCAAACCCTCGTATGCCGAGACAATATCCTCCCAACCGGGGCAGACACGCAGAGTCTGCAGGAGGGTCTCTAACCGGACAGTGCCGGAGGACAACTGCCACTGTTCCCACACAATGCGATTCCGCCGACGGAGAACCTCATGGATGTCTTCTTGGCGAGGGCATAGCTCACGTAGAGGAAAGTTAGGGTCGCGGCAGTAGAAAAGCCATTGCCGTTGTGCTGAACACCTTACGGTAGCCTGTAGCAGAAGACTGTAGCACACAACTTGTGCCCGGTGCTCCTCCCATGCATTGCGCTGCGGAGGCGTGCCAGCCTTGAGTTCCACGAGCGTTTCTGGTTTCCCTTCCGCATCCAACACCAGCACATCCAACCTTCCTTGCATGCCAAACAGCGGTGCCAGGAAGGCCGGCTCCACTAACAGGGGCTTCTGTCGCAAAAGCGATGCGAGCCGGTGCAGCGCAGAGAAGTGCTCCTCGCACATTTGTTTCAAAGCGCTCTGCATCGCCGCGCTGTCCCCTACAAGGGCTTCCAGCACGAGGAAGCTCAATGGGCGGGCAGAGCGAGCATCTCGAAGGAGTTGTTGGGAGCTCAGCTCACCTTTTACCAACAGCTCATCGAAATAGACATTGAGCAACCAGCCCCGGAAAGCCGCTTCTGAAAATTCGCCTTTTTGTAAGCGCCGCAGAAGCCACATCCATTCGGTCTCTTCGCCACGGCACGCCGCAGCCACTTCTGTCACATCGAGCAGGTAGTCGGGCTCCACTACTACACTGGCCCGCTCCCCCACCGCCCACACCCCAGTTTGACGCAGCGGTTGCGCTCCGGCAACCCCGAGGACGGCTCCACGCCAGACCATTTCTACCAGGACCGTCCATGGTGGGTAGAGAAGTAACGTCACGGAGCTACCTGCCCATTCTCGGCGACCAGTGATCCGCGGCTGTTTCCCATCCCCACCGGCGGTACAGTCATGCACTACAAGGCGCAAATAGGTGTTGGCCGGTTCGGGAGAGCGAGCCGCTGGGAAGAGCTCGCCTTGGAGGGAGTCAGGCACCGGTTCACTCCTAAGACAGGCCAGCCAGCACGCCAAGGTCTGCCGCACCGCACGCAGACGCTCTTCCACCGGTTCTCGGTGCCCTCGAACAACGGCCGCGTTCCACCGGAGCGCTGCCGAGAGCGCCTCGGCAAGATGCACAGGCACCGAGTGCTGGAGATTCAGAAGCTGTAATTGCGCGGAAAGAGCCATATGCG
>JANWXA010000264.1 GCA_025055465.1 Candidatus Kapaibacterium sp. | reverse complement strand
AGACGGCTCACGGCAGCGGGTAGCAGAGTTGGCGCAACGGGGAGTCTCCCTTACGCTAATCTCGCAACAGACGGGCCTCCCGGTAGCAACTGTTGCGCGCTTGCTACAGGAAGCCATTGAGCGGGGTTGGGAGCTTCCTCGTCAGGCACTTGTACCGGATGATCGGTTCTACACAGCCGTTCGCATTGCTGTCCAGCGTCTGGGCGTGGTTCCACTGCGAGAGGTTGCCGCTGCTCTCGGCGGGGTGAGTGACTATCCAGCGCTCCGGATTGCCGTTGCTTTTGCCCGACGCGAGCTGGCTAGAACCGGAAAGCCTTTCGACGATTAAGAATGTAGTCTACCAGAACGGTTTCCCCCAGGCGGCGCAGTCCGCAGTAAAAGGCGCGTCCACGGTTGACCCGGGTCAGCTCCTCTACAAAGTTGACCAAGTACGGATCCCGTGCCAGCATAAATGTAGAAACCACGATACCGTCACGGCGGCAGGCAAGGGCTTCCTCCAGTGTCTTGTTGACAATTCGGGGGTCTAACCCGAAGGCGTTTTTGTAGAGGCGCCCGCTCTCTTCAAAAATTGCCGAGGGTTTGCCGTCGGTGAGCATAAAGATCTGCTTGTTTACATCTCGGCAGCGGCGTAATAGCATCCGTGCCGTCCGAAGCCCATCGCGGGTATTAGTGTGGAACGGACCCACGGTAATGTATGGGATGTCGGCCACGTCAAGGCGTCGGGCTTCGTCACCGAAGATAACCACTTCCAGGGTGTCTTTGGGGTAGCGCGTCCGAATGAGTTCTGCCAGCGCCAACGCTACTTGCTTTGCCGGTGTAATGCGGTCTTCGCCGTAGAGAATCATGGAATGGGAGACGTCGATCAAGAGCACTGTGGCACAGGAAGTCAGGTGTTCAGTTTCGTGCACGCGAATATCGTCTTGCTGCAACTGGAAGTTGATTAGATCTGAGCTCCTCAGCAGTGCGTTGGTAAGTGTTTCCGTCGGGTCAATGTTGCCGAGCTGGTCGCCGAAGGTGTAAGGGCGTGTTTCGGGCAGCCATTCAATGCCTTCGCCACTATGTACAGTCTCGTGGGAACCGATATCGGATTTGCGCAGGGTTCGGAAGATCTCTTGCAGAGCCTCCGTTCGCAGCCGCTGGAGAGCTTTCGCCGTGGCTTCTACACGCCCTTGGGCATCTTCCTCTATGTAGCCCTGGGTTTTCAGAAAGTCCACGAACTCGTCCATCGTGATTTGCCCCATGGCACCGTAACGCTGGTTGAGCTCTTGGAGGGCTTCCAGCGCTTCTTCTGCGTTGGCATTAGCCTGCAGCAGCAATAATGAGAACAAGCGCAGTAGCTGTCGCAGTTCTTGCTCGGCGGTTGTAGAGCGCTTGGTCCACTGGCTATAGCGGATACGCATGGCATGGGCTTACGGTGTTAGGAGCTAAGTGGGGCGACGGATAAGTGGGCGTGGCGAGTGTGGACGTAGCAGACGATGGACGGTCTCTGCAGAACGGAGAGCGTGTTCCAGGGCATTCTCGAGCGCAGGTGAAGCGTCGTTGTCTGTGTTTGCAAAAACAACGCGTCCAACTGGACGCGATGCCGACTGTGCTGCTCCCAGTAGGGCTGTGGGCGTTGGGATGACTAGGGCATGCCCCCACACGAAGCATGATACCTCGGGCGGTTCAGTGGCCCGTTCGGGAGCAAGTAGGTGGAGCGCCTCTTCAACGATGGCGTACACCATGGACTGCAGCTTGACATCTTGCAGCAGAAGTGTCCGTTGTGTGGTGGGGAG
>JANWXA010000263.1 GCA_025055465.1 Candidatus Kapaibacterium sp. | reverse complement strand
TGACGGTGCGGCAGAACCGGCAGCACAGGGGCATCCCGCACCACCGGGACGGCAACCAGCACTGGCTTCCGAACCCGTTCCCCATCTACGTCAAACTCTACATCCTCTGAAAACTCCACCACTGCGCTTGAGATGAGTTCCTGAGGAGAAATAGCCAAGCCCTCCAGAACAAACCCCAGCAGACCCTGTGGAGCACTAACACTTCCATCCTTGGTCATGCGTAGTGTACCGGAGAGCACCAAATGGTCTCGCGCACGCGTCATTCCAACGTATAGCACTCGCTGTTCCTCTGCTTCCCGGCGTGCAGCCTCTCCAAAATTGGCAACCACGTATGCAGGAGTTTGCACCGCTCGATGAATACCCGATTCCGGATCCCACAAACGCGGCTGCACAACAGGTCCCAGCGCATCATCAAACAGAAGAAGATCTGTTTTTGAGCGCATCTCCGCCGTGTGATAGAGCATCACCACAGGAAATTCCAAACCCTTTGCCGCGTGAATGGTCAGGACATTGACGGCATCCACACCAGCAGGCAAGGCAGCCTCTGTTTCAGGCGCTTCCGTTTCAATCAGAGCCGCCAGCTCTTGGACGAAATCAGCGAGAGCGCGAAGACCTCGGGCTTGGAACGAGCGAGCAAACTCTAACAATTTTTGTACATTGGCTTGAATCTGCTCAAAACGAGGGGAATTCCGTAGCCGCAACAGCCAAAAGGTACGCTCACCGACCGTGCGTATGAGTTCTGACAGGGAGAGTCGAGGCGACAAAAGGCGCAGCATCTTCAGGGTTCCCACCGCCCACCCCAATGCTGGAGGAGCTCCCTCCTGGCCGGCACAGTGGCAGAGTTTCTCCCACAGCGTCTCTCCATCTGCAAGACTGATATGGAGAAGTTGGCCATCGCTCAATGCAAAAAGGGGTGATCGCAGGGTCACCGCCAGGGCTAAGTCATCCTGGTCGTTGAGCAGGAAGCGCAGCAAGAAGTACAAGTCCTGCACCTCCGGCGTTTGAAAGAAGCCGGCTCCAGCATGCACGACATAGGGAATTCGATAGCGTTGCAGAACCGCTGTTAGTTTCGGGACGCCAAGGCGGTAACGCGCCAGAACAGCAATATCGCCATACCGGACTGGGCGCTGGGCCTCCCTTCCGTGCTGTGCATCCCATTCTCCAACTGTGAGCGGCTCTACCCCAGTAACCCAGCGGAGCACCAGGCGAGCAAGGAGCTCTTCCTCGCTCATCCCCAAGGCCTTACGGTCTTGCGCGGACTCTAAGGCAATTACAAACCGCACAGTTCCTTGCGCCTGTGCACGCCCGCAGACCAAAGGCTCATATGCAACCTGCTGAGGTGTTTGCGGAAAAAGACACCCAGCAACACGATTGACAAAGGCCACCACCTCTGGTGCCAGGCGAAAGGAAACCGGGAGATGGATGTCGCCGGTGTCGCGAGCTTCTTGGCCATGGTAAGGCAAGAGCCCGCGCTCAAGTGTCTGACGATTGCGATCGATGAGCTCCCGCCGTGCCCGTTCAAAGACACGAACATCTGCGTCCCGGAAGCCATAGATGCTCTGTTTGGGATCCCCTACTAAGAAGACCTGTGGTCCACCCCCATTCCCTCCTTCCCCTACCGCCGAAAGCCCCTGCACGAGGGCGTACTGAACGGGATTAGTATCCTGGAACTCATCCACCAACAGGTAGCGAATCTCCCGCCGCAGCCGTTCCACAACGGGAGGCTGCTGCAGTAAGCGGAGAGCTATGAGCTGCAGATCATTGAAGTCTAACAC
>JANWXA010000262.1 GCA_025055465.1 Candidatus Kapaibacterium sp. | reverse complement strand
AGCGCGATCGCTCTGGGATAATGCTGCAGCAGTGGTTGCGGCATCCGGCGGCTGAGTCTCTTGGGCAGTGGTAGGGTGCGGGAAACGAAACTCTCGCACGTGGACCTGCTGGAGTGCCTGTTGTAAGAGCTTCTCGATGGGCAGTTGGGCTTCGAAAGCCTCTATGGCCTTGCGCTCTGACCGCGTTGCAGAATGGCGTGCCACGAAGAGGCTACAACAATCTTCATCGGGCTGGATAGAAATATCGTAGGTGCCCAGATGCCTCGCCTGGACAATGATTTCCTGCTTGGACATGCCAATAAGTGGGCGAAGAATGGGCAGGTTGGTTACCGCGCTGGTACTGGCAAGGTTGTCTAAGGTCTGCGAGCTAACTTGCCCTAAGCTTTCACCTGTGACCAGGGCTTTTGCCTTGCATTGGCGGGCTATGCGCTCTGCCAGACGGTACATGAAACGCCGGTACAGAACAACGCGGTACGCTGGGGGCGCCAGTACAACGACATGTTGTTGAAACTCCGCTAACGGGACCAGAAAAAGTCGAGAGCGGTACTGGTAGCGTGTCAATAATTCTGCCAGAGCCTGGGCTTTCTCTTGAGAGCGGGTAGAGACCAGAGGAAAGCTATGGAAGTGGACGAAGTCTACGTGGCACCCACGGAACATCATACGCCAGGAGGCGACTGGGGAATCAATGCCACCCGAGAGAAGAGCCAGAGTGCGTCCACTGACGCCTACGGGCAAACCCCCCGTTCCGGGAATGCGCTCCCCACAGATGTAGAATCCGTCCGGTAGCAGGCGTACCCAGAGGACGCGCTCTGGCGTTGTCAAATTGACTCGAGCACCCGTCCGTTCTCTAACGTATGCGCCTAAGCGCCGCTCAATGTCGGAGGAAGAGAGTGGAAAGCGCTTCTCTGTGCGTTTGCACCGAATAGCGAAGCTCGAAAAAGGCGGAAGGCTTTTCAACAAGGCATCCGTTGCTTCTACCAGGGCTTCCCATGTGGCGGGGACCCAAAGTGCCGGGCTAATGTGCTCGATACCCAGAACATGTAGCAACCGGTCCCGAGCCTGCGTCGTGTGCTCGGTCGGTATGTGGATGCGTACAGCCATTGGCGGCACAAAAGAGCACTCTGCAGGCAAACCCCTCAGGGCTGCGAGGATGTTGTGAAGGGCTCTCTGGAGGAAAAGTGGGCGATTGCTCCCCTTGAGCGCGATTTCGTGGAAGAGGCCAACCAGCAAGACTGGCGTTGGGCTACCTGGCATAGTAGTGTAGGGCTAACTGGGAGCATAGAGAGCCTGCGGCGGCGCTGTCCCAGAGATCACGGAGTAGCCCCCAGCGCCATGCCTGGTAGAGGGTGATCCCCGGAGTAGGGGGATGAGCAGAGAGTTGTGGTTCATTGCCGTGGAACAGGGCTTCGTACAAACGCATGCGCAGCAGATATGAGGGACGCTGTTGTTCCCCGCTACAGCAGAAACGAACATCCGAAAGCTGAACTCCCAACTTTGTCTGTGCCAGGCGTTCTAACGCTTCGTGGTCGCTTTCGCCGTGGCGAAGAGAAGCCGCGGGTAATCCCCAGATGCCCGGCAGTTCTGGATCCCCTATGGGGCGTTGAACCAAAAGCACTTTCCCTGGGTGAAGCGGAGAGCGGATAAGCAGGGCGACGCTTTCCTTAAGCATTGCCATGAGGGCGGCTTATTGGCCCTTGGGCTCTATAGAGCTGTAGACGTATGTGGGCTCGGGAATCGATACCTGATAGCTTTCACGTCCAATGTTGAGCAAAACCCCCACTGCAGCAGCAGAGAAGAAGACAGAGCTGCCACCATAGCTCAGG
>JANWXA010000261.1 GCA_025055465.1 Candidatus Kapaibacterium sp. | reverse complement strand
AGAGTAGAGGCAATTACGATGACGGTGTTTCGCATGGTGGAGCTGTGTCAGCTTGTTTGACCTGATGCATTAGAGGGAATCGAAGGGTCACCGTAGTCCCCATGCTCGGCTGCGATGCAATGGTGATATCGCCACCATGCTGTTGTACGATATTCCGTGCGATGCTTAGCCCTAATCCGGAGCCCTGCGGCTTGGTAGTAAAGAAAGGCTCAAAAACGTGCTCAAGCACGTCGGCTGGGATACCGTGCCCAGTGTCGGAACACTCCACAATAAGGTGGTTTCCCTCACACGAAAGGGTGATACGCAGCACACCGCCATCGGGCATAGCGTCGCGAGCGTTGAGAAAGAGATTGAGGAAAAGCTGCTCCAGTTGAGCCGCGTTTCCCAGTATCACTGCGGTTGGGCAGTGAGGCTGGAGCTGGACCCGGACATGGTCACGCTGGAATTGGGGCTGTAACAAATGCAGTGTCTGCTGGAGGACGTGCAGGAGATCTACAGCGCTTAGCGCTGATCCAGCAGTCGGGTGATACAGTAATTGGCGCAGCTCGGCTACCAACTGTTGGAGCCGTAGCAGTTCAGTGCCGATGCGGCGGACGTGGTCGTGAGCGTTGCCTTTCCCGGCTTCAATAAGTTCGACGTGGGAAAGCAGGGCTTGGAGAGGGTTCCCGATCTCATGGAGTACAATGCTGGTAATTTTCCCCAGGGCTGCCAGGGCCTCCGTTTGCCGGAGCTGCCGCTGGAGCTGCTGGAGTTGGTTATGTAGGTCCTCAGCGATACGGGTGCTTTCTATGTTATCCACCAAGATGCCCAGTAGTGTGCCTATGGAATGCAGGCGATCCTGAAGGGATTCCCAAGAAAGTGTCGAAGGGGTTCCGAGAGCTACAAGCGCGCCGAGTCGTACACCTGTACGTCCCAGAGGAACGAGCAGAAGCGAGTGCGTGGAGGTCACGTGTGCAAAGTCGGGCAAGAGAGCAGGGCATCCGCGTTCGGCAAGCCAGTCAATGATCCCTTCTTCCACGAGAGTGCGTGCATGCCCGACGTGCTCTGGAGGATAAACCTCTAAGCTCCCGTCTGGAAGCAGGCGGAGCACATACGCAGCAGTTGCCGAGGTCCACCTCCGGAGGAGCTCACACGTGTGTTGGAAGAGTTCTTCAACGGTCGAAAGGGGAAGCAAACGCTGAACGTCTTCTGGCAGGTCAATACTGTGCGTGACAGCCTGCTGTGTAACCTGTTGGCGTAGGTGCTCTACTTCCCGCTGTAGGAGCTCACAGCGCAGCTCCAGGAGTTGTGTATACTGCTCGTGTTGTTTGTGTAGCTCATCCCAGGGTGTCGGCTGCGATGGTATCATAGAGATTCCTCAGCGCAGTGCTCCGGCTAACGGCATATACTCTTTCAGTACCTCCTCGTGGAGCGTGGGAGTGGGCTGACCGGTTGGGTCCATTAGACCCTGCGCCAAGAGATGGTGCCAAACGATCTCGGGGATAAACAGTGGAGAAAGAAGTGTTTCTTCGCCTGACCATTGACGGAGGGCTGCCCAGTGGGCGCAGTGTTCAGACAGTGCAACAAGAGCTGTCAGAGGTTGGCTGACTTGGGCGAGGATGGAGTTGGGCAAGAGGGCTGAAGTAACGAGGGGTGGCGGCGGTTCGCTGGAATGATGGTGGTAGGCAATGGCAGCGATGAGCACGGGAGGCAATTGCCACTGTTCAGCGAGCCAGGCTCCTAACTCAGCATGGGTAGCTCCAACTACTGCTTGCTCTGCCTCCAGGCGGGAGCTTCCAGAGCGCTGCTGGTAACGGGCGATGGCATCAAATTCGGTAGGCAGGTATGCCGCAA
>JANWXA010000260.1 GCA_025055465.1 Candidatus Kapaibacterium sp. | reverse complement strand
CCTGTCCTACTCGCACTCGAACATCCAACCCTACCGGGCGCAGTGACAGAGTTGGCTGTGGAAACGTTGGGGAAGGGACAATAGGCGGAGGCTCAGGCACCAAAGGTGGTGAGGGCTCAGTAGTATGCCTGGCTCCCACGCGGATCCCCATTTCCCCCCGAATAGATAGCGCACGCCATTCCACCCGAGGGATCAGGTTCGTAAGGGTGTACTCGACCCCTATGCGCTGGACCCACTGCCATGCACCACCTAAGCTCAATACATGTTCAATTCCAGCCGAGGCACCAAACAAAAACTGTGCACGCTCTTGCACAGTGCCCTCTGCCAATAACCGGCTCCGCAACCGCCGTCCATCTGCAAGTGCAAAGAAAACGGTGTCGGGAGAGCGAATGTGCTCTTCCTGTCGGAAGCGAGCAACCAACGGCATGCCAATACGTGGCGCTATAAATGCGCGAAATCGCCTTCCGAAAGGTAGTAAGACCGCTGGCTGCAACTCCATCATCAACCACGTACTCTGCAACCGTGCCTCCGTTGCTATTTCTATAACTTCACCCGTTAGGGTGTCCCGAATAGGAAAAGCACTGTGAGCCAGGAGAGTTGCACTACGGTTACTGAGCAGAAACGCCAGCTCCCCGTGCAAGGGAGACAAGGGCAGGTCAAGTCCTATCGCGGCTCCCCAGCCATTGCCCGTCCCCGAACGGAAGACACCGCAGTCAATAATACCCCCTGCATCGCGAAGCTCTGCCCTGTGCCAGTTCTGCAACAGGGCACCCCGAACCGTATACGCTACCTGCGCCAGTACTACCACAGGGGCCACTGCACTAAGCACAAAGGCTACCCACACAGCGTTTCGTCGCATCACTTTGGTGGTAGACACGGGATCCTTCACGGTGGCAAACTTAGTAACTTCCTTAGAGCTACCGCAGCGGACTACGTGGTAGGACTGTCCGTCTTTATTTCTGTAGAGCAGTTTTTTTGAGTGTGGCAGAGAAGCCTGTCTCCCATGGAAGCCATGCACGGCGTATTACTTTCCGTTAACGACGCCTACGTCCGGGAACTATACGCACAGTATGTGCTTGACCCCGAGTCCGTTCCGCTTGAGTGGCAGCAGTACTTTGAGCGATACGGCGACGGGCATTCTCAGAAACAGCTTCCTGTTTCGCATGCCCCTGCGGAAAGTGCTGTACCACCGGGGGCAACCTCCCGACCGTTGCCCTGGCTTTTACCGACCGATGAGCTTTTCCCACTGGAAGGCAGTGCTGAACGCATTGCGCAGAACATGGAGCGCAGCCTCCTTGTTCCAACAGCAACCTCGTTCCGTGTTGTGCCCATCAAGTTGCTCGAAGAGAATCGCTGGTTAGCAAACAGGTACCTCCAGCGCCGTGGGCAGCCGAAGCTGAGCTTCACACACCTCCTGGCGTGGGCCGTCCTTCAGGGACTCAAGCGCTATCCCCATCTCAACGATGCCTGCGCAACCATAGGGGGAAAGCTCTATCGCGTGCGCCGGCGTCGTATCAATCTCGGCATTGCGGTAGACGTAGTCCGCAAAGATGGTAGCCGTTCGCTGGTGGTACCTAATATTCAGGACGCTCAGAGCTTGACTTTTTCCGAATTTGTTATTCGCTACGAAGAGCTCGTTCAGCGCGCTCGTGCAGGGCGCCTTACTGTAGAAGATTTAGCCGGGGCAACCGTGTCCATCACCAATCCCGGTACCTTGGGAACCCTCATGTCAGTGCCGCGCCTGTTGGAAGGGCAGGGGCTCATTGTCGCAACGGGTGCCATTGGATATCCGGCAGAGCTGAGGGCAACCCCTGCTGAAGTGCGAGCACGCGTAACCATTG
>JANWXA010000025.1 GCA_025055465.1 Candidatus Kapaibacterium sp. | reverse complement strand
GGGCGTCGCCGTTGGCACGGTCCCGTCTACTGCGCCAGGCCTTGAATTACGCAATAGACCGTCAGCGCATTGTCCGCCATGTTCTTTATGGCTTAGCAGAGCCCGCACATTATGGGGTGCTTCCACCGGGATTCCCCGGCTTTTCGCCAGGGACGGTGGGGTATCGGTATGATCCACAGCGGGCACGTCAGCTCCTTGCTGCTGCGGGATTTCCCAACGGCGAGGGATTGCCTGTGCTGACGCTCCAGTTGGGCATTAGCCCGCGTACACTTTCCGTTGCAGAGGCTGTGCAACAGCAGCTCGCCGAGATGGGTATCCGGGTTGAGCTGCGCCAAGTTAGCTTTCCGCAGCATCTGGCAATGGTACGTGAAGGGCGGTGTATGCTCTGGCGTACTAACTGGATCGCCGATTATCTGGATCCGGAGAACTTCTTAGCTCTGTTCTACTCAGGCTATCGGGCTCCTGATGGGCCCAACACAACGCGTGTACGCTTGGTAGAGGTAGATTCGTTGTATGACCGTGCTTTGGCAGAAGTCGAAGCAGAACGCAGGTTTCAACTCTATCGGCAGATAGAGCGTCGCGTGCTGGACGAGGCTCCGTGGATCTTTCTATACTACCCACGCCTCGTTCGGCTGCTCCAGCCCACGGTCGCGGGGATGTACTTGGATGGGAGCGATCGCTTGGTGTTGGAGCAGGTTCGCAAAAGATAAAGTCCCACAAATGCAGGGAAGGTGATGCTATGAAGGCGTTGACCCACGTCCTCTGCGCTGCTGTTGCTTTTGTTGCTGTTGATGTGTGGAAAGTCCCTGCTGCCTTCGCTGTGCAGCAGTTGAAAAAGGCTACCCAGTGGGTGAGTAAAGCCAAGAAGAAGAAGAGCGTGCGTCGAAATATTGTACCGCAAGAGTACAGGCGCCAGCAGGCTCTGGAATTTGTGCGTACCCAGTCTCAGACCCTGTGGGGTATGTTCAGCGGGGTGTACGATTCTCCATTAGCCCCGGGGCAGGAAATTTCCTTGGATCGTTCTGGAGTGGGTGAGGAACTCTTGGAGGGCGAGGACCCAGATGAAGTGGCCCGGGAGGACGACGTGCCTGTAGACATTGAGACTTTCCGTCAGCTATGGATGGCCTACATGGAGGGGGAGCCGTCGGCAGAGCAGACGGCCAGCGGTCTCCGGAAAAGCCAGATTGTTGCCTTTGTGCTTGATTGGCTGGGAACACCCTATCGTTTTGGTGGCACAAGCACACAGGGGATTGATTGTTCTGCTTTCATTCGTCGCCTCTTTGCTGAAGTAGCCGGTGTGTGGCTTCCCCGGACTGCAGCGGCGCAGTATAGCTTTGGAATCCCCGTTCAACGGGGGGAGCTGCAGTTTGGCGATCTGCTGTTCTTCCATACACGGCGGCATGCGTACGTCTCACACGTTGGCATTTACTTGGGTGATGACCTCTTTGCCCATTCTAGCTCGCGATATGGAGTGACGGTTTCCTCTCTTCGGAGCACATATTATAGCAAGCGCTTTATTGGGGCTCGGCGCTTGACGGAACAGACACTGCTGCAGTTGTCAACCGCTCAAGAAACACAGCCCGAGGCAGTGGTACGGAGCAACTAAAAGGGCGTTGAGTCCTCAGGAAGGGAACGGAATGAAGGTACCGCGCTTTTATCCACAAAAGACCGCTGCCGTGCAATAGGCCAGCAACTCATGATGTTTCCGGCGCTGTCACAAACCCAGTAGTAGTCGTGCAGCGCCGCAGTCAGACAGGAGTGGTTTTCCAAAATACGCACGCGGTCTCCGACGCGATAACGCTTTTCAAGGTGTCCTGGTTGCGTGGCAGCGACGAGCCCGTGCTCCTGTGTCAGGCGAGAAATGCGTACATCGGGATCCAAGCGAGCCGTGCCGTCGGTGATTTCCATTACTGCTCCGAAACTCGGGACAGGCATTAGGTGCTGTGGACCAGGGTCGAGCGACAACGCCAAAGCTCCAGCATCTATTACAAAGTGCTCTGCTGAGGGCTGGTGAGACACCACCGTTGCCAGGACTGTCAGGGCACAATCGGACAAACGACAGCTCCCCAGCAGGACTTGCGTGTAGTCGTAGAAAACATAATTGCCAGGGCGGACCTCGCTAATCCCAGGTAGCAACGTCTCGGATGCCATGATGGTCGGAGTTGAGCCGATACTGATGCCGAGGATAGGAATGCCTGCCTGTTGCAGGCGATGGGACGCCTCCAGCAGGAGTTCTTGTTCTTGCAGGGCAATTAAGCGGAGCTCCTCAGGCGAGGCGGCGCGGTAGGCATGTCCCGCATGGGTCAAAAGCCCGTCCAGCTCCAGCCATGGAGAGCGGGCGACAAACTCTGCCACGTGGAGTAGAAGCGGCGACTTCGGATCCAGGCCAGAACGGCGAGCTCCACAGTCAACTTCCAGCCACACGTGTACGCGTTGCCCATGATGAGCACAGGCATCGCTAAGGGCCTTAGCCGCGGTTATATTATCCAGCAGCAGCCTCAGTCGAATATGGCGCGCCAGTTCCAGGGCTGGCTCCACCGCCCAGAGAGGGAGCGGGAATGCCCAGGTAATATCTTCTACGCCTGCGTTGGCGAAGAAATAGGCCTCGGTAAGTGTGGCAACGGTCAGTCCAATAGCTCCTAACCGAAGCTGGAGGTGGGCAATTTCAGCACATTTGTGGGTTTTTGCATGAGGGCGTAGGGCTACCCCCCAGAGTTGGGTGCGTTGTTGCATCAGTTGGAGATTTCGCAGGAGCACGGGGTACTCCAGTACAAGCGCAGGAGTCGGAAGCTCATCGAGATGCATTGGAGGCCTATGTGTTTAGTGTTCCCGGGGCCTTTGTTTGGTTGCCAATGCAGGAGGCTCTATCTCTGAGGGGCAAGACGCTCCTGCCATGGCTGTTACAAGGTCGGCTCTGTAGGAACAGATGAAGTGGCAACGTTGCCATCTCGAAATTCGTTGGAGCAGCCCAGTATTGGAGCAGCCGTAAGCCCTTGCAAAATTAGAAACCTCAAAGGCATTAGCTCCCCCTGGCTGGAGGCCATCAGAGGGTCTGAATGGAAGCAGGGCGACGAGGGGGCATCGTTCGACAAGCCCATCCTTTCTAATTTTGTGGTCTCTGTGACGGATGTGGAGACAGATGCGTGCGCTTGTGCTGCGGGAGCAGAGCTTTGAGATTGAAGCAGTGGCGCTCGACGCGCTGCAGGCTGGGGAAGCACGAGTTCGTTTACTGGCAGCAGCGTTAAACCGGCGGGACGAATGGATTCGCCGGGGACAGTATCCTCGAATCCAGTATCCGGCGATTTTGGGTTCCGATGGCTGCGGTATTGTGGAGGCTGTAGGGTCGGAGGCTGACCGAGAATGGATTGGGAAAGTGGTGGTTATCAATCCCAGCTTCGGCTGGGGGACAAATTCTCGGGCGCAAGGGCGCGATTACGAAATCTTGGGCATGCCCCGGGCAGGAACTCTGGCGGAATATCTCCACGTGGCGGTAGATCGGCTGTACGAGAAGCCAGTCCACCTGTCGTCGGAAGAGGCAGCGGCGCTGCCGCTGGCAGGACTAACGGCGTATAGGGCTCTCTTTACTCAAGGGCAGTTGCAATCACGCCAGAAGCTACTGATTACGGGTATTGGCGGTGGAGTAGCTACGATGGCCTTGCAATTTGCTGTTGCTGTTGGGGCCCAGGTGTTTGTGACCTCTGGCCGCCCGGAGAAAATCGAGCGCGCGCAGGCACTGGGAGCTGTAGGGGGGGTCAATTACCGACATGCTGAGTGGGAGCGTTTGCTGCGGGAGCTTGCCGACGGAGAGTTTGATCTCGTGGTAGACGGTACAGGGGGTGAGCCTTTCAATGCCCTGCTCAATTTGACTGTTCCCGGTGGAGTCCTTGTCGTCTACGGGGCAACCCTTGGGGCGGTTCCGAATTTGCATCTTCATCGCATTTTCTGGCGCCAGCTCCATGTTGTTGGCAGCACAATGGGAACAGACGAGGAGTTCGCTGCAATGCTCCGCTTTGTGGGTGAGCATCGCGTCGTACCGGTCATTGACTCTGTCTTTCCTTTCGATCGCGTGCTGGAGGCGTTCGAGCGACTGTGCTCTGAGGATCACATGGGCAAGGTTGTCGTGCGGATTTCCGAGGAGTACTAACGCCGCCCGTAGGTATGTTCGGCGAAGCGGCGGGAAAATTCTGGGCTTTGAACTTCCTCGGGAGTAAGCGTGCGAGCGCGGATCCGAGCAAGCAGTTCGGTATAGTATGCTATCTCCTGGTGTCGTTTCTGTATTGCTTGTTCCAACTCGTGCCGGCGTTGGGCAATCCAGACAGGGTCAGTAAGCGGCAGGCAGAATGGTTCCTCGGCGCGGAGGCGCTCCAAGCGGCGCTGTTCGGCCTGTAAGCGTTGCTCTAATTGACGGACGTGCGCGCGGAGTGCTTCCAGGTCTTCGGAAGAGGAGAGCTCTGTGGTATCAGGGCTGTCGCCGCAGAGCAAGAGATGGAGCTGCCGGAGTTGCCGAATGTTCTTCTCTCGATATGCTTGTTGTATTGCCGGCCAGTACCGGCGAAATTCTTTCGTTTCCTCCCCTGTGGCATCTGGATGCAGGCGTTTCACCAGGAGGCGGTAAAGCTTGGGGAACTCGTCTATTTCCTCTTCAATGGCGGCTGACTTCCGTTGGGGGTTTTCTGGTCTTGGGAGCCGTTCCCTGAGCTGGGCAAATTCCCGTTCTACTATGTGGTCTACGAGCGTGAAGGTGCGTTCGGAGATAGGTTCACCCCGCTGTAGCTTGAGGATGAGCAGTTCGGCGCAGCGGCGGAGCTGAGCTGCGTGGAGCGATATACGTTGGAGTTCCACCTCCAAGTCCCGGAAAAGGTTCTCATATGTTGCCAAAAGTTCTGGGTAGACCTCTGTACGGAGCCGAAACCATTCCTGTAGGGTTTGCCGGAGGGCCGAGCGCAGCTCGCGGCGGCGATGTCTCAAATACTCAATTTCCGGGTGGGGAGTCAGGGGCTGCATGGGGCTTTTCCGGTTGCCAGCACTCCAAGGCTTCTATGGCAAAGCGCAAGTACGGTATTACAATGGAGCCGCCAATGATGAGCCCAATGTTCAGAGTTTCGTGAATCTCTTGCCGTGTCGCTCCGCTTCGGAGAGCTTGGTCCAGATGGTATAGAATACAATCGTTGCAGCGCAGCACAAGAGATGCTGCCAGCCCTATGAGCTCTTTGGTCTTGCGTGGCAGGGCGCCGTCTTCATATGCTGTACCGTCCAAGGCGAAAAAACGGCGGAATCCTGGAAAACCTGTTGCCAGGATAGCGGAATTCTGCCGTGCGCGACGGGCATGAAATTCTTCCCATACCATAGTCATTGGCCCAGCCACAGAGGTAACACAAGCTGCCGACTGGGTGAACGCGCTTGGATCCAATATAGACCAGTTGCTACGTCATCCAGCCGCAGGCTAAAGACGTGTTCTCCGTGGCGTAGGTGCAGAATCTGGTGTGACACTGCTCGTCCCGTAGTGGTGTAAAGACCAACGTGGTAAAGCCCGTCTTCGTCGGCGTAAAGCAGCAGTTGAAGTTTGCTGGAGGTTGAGGTGTTTACTCGTATCCACAGGCGCCGTCCTGTGGTCATCGAGGTCTCTATCCCAGGACAGTGCCCACTGACGCTGATAGTGCCGGGCTGTGTCTCTGCCCGAAATGCCTCTGTACCATGCCACTCTACGGCAAGAATTTCCGTTGCTGCAGAAGAGGGATTCCCTTCTAAGTAGCGTACAGGCAGCCACGCGAGTGTATCGGTTGCTCGGAGCCACGTCCGGAGCCATACGCTGTCCCAGGCTCCAACAGGGGTAGTTCCCGAGGGACGCTCTAAAAGCCATGCAGGTATACGAAGCAGAATTCGGCAGGCGAAGCTATCGGTGCGTAGTGGGGGTATCCATGTATAGTCCTGATGCTGAATAGCGATGGCACCGCTTTTTCCGGCGGCACCCACAAGAGGAGATAGGCTGAGGCGTACGGGGTACTTGAGCACGGTGGCGACGGTGTCATCACCACTTCGGGCTATCCCGCTTTCCCAGAGGCGGAGAGCGGAATCACGTCCGACTGAGGCGATCAGTCGCCCGTCGGGGGAATAGTCTACCGAGAGCACCTGACCACCGTGCTGAAGAGCGGTCCCGAGGCTCGTACCCTTGGGGGTCCATTGGCGGATAGTGCTGTCTAAAGATCCGGAAACACCGCGGCGTCCCCATGGAAGGGCCCGCACGGAACGCACGTGGAATCGGTGGTCAGTGCTCCGAGCACATTCCCGTGCTGTCTGTACGTCCCAGAATCGCACTGTGCGGTCGACCCCGCCGGAGAGCAAAAGCTGCTCGTCAGTGCCAAAGTTTATGCTCCAGATAACAAGGTTACCGGAGGAGTCCCCGTGCTGTCGCAGTTGACGCGCAGGTTGCCACGGCTGCTGCCATGGGCGGACGTAGATAATGCCATTATCGCCTCCATAAGCGAGCAGCGACCCATCGGACGAAAAGGCCACACTGTACCACGAACGAACCCCTGGCTCGCTCCAGCACGTAAGGTGCTGTCGTGTTGGCAAATCCCAAACACAGACTAAGGAGTCATCGGCGGCCGTTGCCGCGAGACGTCCCGAAGGGTGTACGGCAATGTCGCGGATAGGACCGCTGTGAATTCCAATGCCGAAGTGAAGGCGTTGTCGACTAGGACGGTCGTAAAGCAGTAAAGTGGAATCCAGAGCAATGAGTACCTGATTGGAATCGCCGACAAATGCTGCGCTGTATATCATGTTGGAGCGGGTACCCACGACCAGCACGTCGGCTGCCTCCAGCGTAGCTGCATTCCAGAGCTTGACAATTCCCTCCTCCGCCGTAGTGACCAGGTAGGTACCGTCTGGGGAGAAGCGCACACAACGGATTGGAGCCTGGTGGGCTTCGCGCCGTTCTCGCACAGGCACTGGGTTTGCCCCATACTCCAGGCGGAGCCGCAATAACATACGTACGGTGTCCAGAGTCGGTACATGCCAGAGAAAACTTTCAGCCGTAGTATCCGTAACCAGCCGATGCCATGTTCGGCCGGTGTCCAGGGAATACCATACGCTGGCGCTTAGACTGCCTTGTGCTTGCCAGCGTAGTAACAGGGGGCGGCCCATCAGCACGGTGTCATCTTGTGATGGGGAGAGCCAAAGTCGTTGCGCCGGAGCAGGATTTAGGCTCACCCATAGGACAAGCAAAGCTGCTATTCTATGTAGCTGTTTTAGATGCATTCACTCGTGAACTTTGGCCAAGAGCGACTTCTACGGCTGCCAGCAGCAGTGCTAGTCCCAGGAAATAACGCCACAGTTCCGTTGCTTCACCATCTCCCGAGGCAATGGTCTGCAGTTCTCCTGGCGATGGAGTATATCGGAAGAGAGTCGATGGACTCAAGAGCTGACGGAACCACGTTTCTATCTGCTCTGGAGGAGCATATTCCAGTTGTAGTTCAGGGGTGGGGATGTTCACCGTTAGTGTTGCCAGCGGAGCGCCTTCGGTGCTGCTCAGTTCGTATACGCCAGGTTCACGGATCCGTCCTAATTCTGCACGTGTGTCCGAACCCAGACGGATTGCGGGCGCTACTCGACGGTTTCCACTCGGCTCTCGTATGGAAATGGCCGTTGTGGGAGCGGCGAGGGAAAGAGCGACGGTTTCGCCGGCATCTCGGAAAAATGTTGGCGAAGCGGCGGGGCCCAGGAAGAGGATGGCGCGTACCAGAATAGTTGGGAAGAGGCCGCTGCGGGGGAATTCGCCCCATGAAGGATCTGGTGCGATGCCGCAAAAGAGCAAGCGGCCTTCCCCGACGCGCTGCTCGCTTAGCACTATCCCGGCAGAGCTCCTCAGCAGCGGGATGCCGCCACCGAGACTAAAAAGGCGCTGCAGGCGCGGGGCTTCGGGTAATTGCTCACCACGGGTCTCGCCAGTAAAGACTCCAGAGAAGAGAGGATGGTGCTTGTCGGCCCACGTTATTGTGGCTTCCTGTGTTGCTGGAAATTCTCGTATGGTAACTCCGAAAAACCCGAACCGAGCAAGCCATGAGGGAAGTAGACCTTGCGTATGCCCTCCGGCGGCGAACAAGACGACGTTGCCGCCGGCTTGGAGAAACATTTCCAGTCGTTCCAGATGAGACTGCGTCAGCTCCGTGCTGGCGATCACCAAGACTGGGAAACGCTTGACATTGCCCGTAATCAGGGCTGTAGGAGACAGCGACTCTGCCCAAGCCGGAGCGTTTCCAGCAGGAAAGGCGGAGAGGGCGCTTAGGATATAGTTGAGAGCAGCTCCATCAGCTATGACTCCGACAGGGAAGGGTTCTGGGATAGCAAATCCAGCGAAACGGCGACTTCCAGCCGTATGAACATCGCCTTCTGCGATGACTGTGGCGTGGAAAAAGCCTGCGCGGCGCGGAATTCCTGTGAGCTGTAGCGTTCGAACTTCGCGCTCCTGCAAAAGGACCCGTTGCTGTGCTACTCGTTCACGGTCCCAGAAAAGGCTTACAAGGGCTTCGGCATTGCCTCCTCCAAAGGAACGTAGACGTGCTATGACCGTGACTGGCTCTCCCAGAGAACGGAGCTGGGTTTCCAGCGCTACGGAATCTACCACGATGCCTGCCCGGAGGGGATTTCCATAACCTACGTCCACAGCATACACGCTGGTTCGAGCATCAAAGAGCCGAGGTTCGTTCGGGAGCTGTGGGAGGGCGCTCTCCTGGAAGTCGCTGAGTACGACGACGAGGCGGTGTAAGTGACGTGCTTCTCGGAGAAGGGAGGCCGTTTGCCGCAGAGTGGTCAGCAGGTTCCCCTGGTGGGGCTGTGGTGAAAGCTTCGCTAATGCTTCCAAAAGAGCTCCACGCGGATGTCCCCACGTGGAGTATTGCCATTGTGGAGGAGCAACTACCGGCAAGAGAAGGACTTCGTCTTCGGTGCGCAGAGAGCGTATGAATCGCTCAGCATGCTGTTGGAGCCGGCGGAAACGTTCGCCCTGCATATCGGAAACCTGCATGCTGGCAGAGTTGTCTACCACTATCACGATGCTTACTGGAGCTCGGTCGCCTATAAGCGGGACCTTGCCCGGAAGCACAGGTCGGGCGAAAGCAAGCACGACAGAGGCTATCAGCGCCATCCGTACTGCTAATAGCAGCAACTGCCGCAGCCGGAGGCGCCGGACAGTGCTTTGCTGGAGTTCCTTTAGGAGGCGTACGGAGCTAAACGGGAAGGGTCGAAGCTTCCGCAGCGTCAGAAAATGGAGCAGCAGCGGGACAAGAGCTGTAGCCAGCGCTACAAGCACAATCGGGTTGAGGAAATTCATTCTGCCTGCTGCGGTATTGGCGGTAAGAACATCGGTATGATTCTGTGCGACGTTCTGCAGAGTCTAAAACGGCATGCTTTCTCCGTACGGTGGCGGAGGTGGTTCGGGATAGTGAAGAGCCAGGTTTTCAAAGCGTGCGAAGTCCCGTAAGTATGCCAGCCGGACTTCGCCGACAGGCCCGTTGCGCTGCTTACCAACGATGATTTCGGCTGTGCCCTCAGTTGGAGTGCCGTCGTCATACGTTGTAATGCCGTACATTTCCGGTCGGTGGACAAAGATGACCACGTCAGCGTCCTGCTCCAGGGAGCCGGATTCTCGGAGATCCGCCAGCATTGGGCGCTTGTCCGCACGGGATTCTACTGCTCGATTGAGCTGTGCCAGCGCTATCACGGGGATATTGAGCTCTTTTGCCATCATCTTGAGCGAGCGGGAGATAAGGGCTACCTCGCGCTCTCGGCTTTCAGCCTTGGGCGGGTGCACCAGCTGTAAATAATCCACGATGACCATCTGTACATTGTGCTCTGCACGCAGCCGGCGTGACTTTGCGCGCACTTCCAGCAGCGACAGCATAGGGGTATCGTCCACAAAAATGGGGGCTTCTGCCAGGCGTCCTGTGGCTTGGACAATGCGGGACATCAGCTCGGGGTTGATGCGCCCTGTACGCAACCGGTGGAGATCGATCTGTGCTTCTGCCGCTAAGAGGCGCAGCATCAACTGCTGTGCGGACATTTCCAGCGAGAAGATTGCCACCGGGATACGGTGCTCTACTGCTGCATTCCGGGAGATCGAAAGAGCTAATGCGGTCTTACCCATGGAAGGGCGTCCCGCAATCACAATGAAATCCGAGCGTTGAAGGCCGCCCAGCAGTTCGTCCAAGCGGATGTAGCCTGTTGGAATTCCCGTCACACCCTGCCTGGTGCCGCGCTCTATCAGGTGGGTGAGGGTCTCGAATGTAGTTCGGGCAAGTGTGCGCATGGAGAGAGCACTCTGCCGAAGGCGCTTTTCGGCAATTTCAAAGATGGCGCTTTCGGCTCGGTCCAACTCTTCCAGAGCATCGGTAGCATCGTCGTAGCAGGCGTAGAGGATTTCTGCAGCGGTTCGGATAAGGCTCCGCTTTAGGTAGTGTTCCAGCACGATCCGAGAGTAGTGCTCGACAGCGCTAACAGATGGGACGCGAAGGCTTAGCTCTGCTATGTAGGCTGTGCCGCCAGCACGCTCCAACAGCCCTTGTCGGCGCAACTCTTCTGCCAGTGTCAGCGCGTCTACGGTTATTCCACGCTCAAATAGCGATGTCATAGCAGTAAACATAATTCGGTGGGCTTCCCGGTAGAAGCAATCCGGTTCCAGCAGTTCTATAGCTTTAACAAGGGCGGAGCGGTCCAGTAGCATGGCACCCAGAACTGCGGTTTCGGCCTCTACCGAATGCGGCGGCACACGTTCAGTAAGCTGTTCCAGAGGGATTACTTCGGCAGTGCGGTGCTGCCTTGCCCGTGAGAACTTCTCTAAAGGGTAGCCCGTAGGTTCTTCTGCGCCCTGTGGCGACATTATTTGGGTGCCCTGATGTAGGGGAACAATAGCCAAAAATACGGGCTCTCAGCGGAACGATCTGCGTGTGTAGAAGGAGCTCTTGTCAGCAGAAATGTCCAAAGAGGTGTTGACAGAGTAGGTAGACACAGCCCCAGAGCCATACTCCGTTGGTGCAGTGCTCTTCTTATTGCTTGTTCAGCTCTGGCGGCAGCAGCCGCTGCAGTTGGTGCCACCCCTCTTCGGAGAGGAGCCCGTGTGAGCGGGCTACCGACGCAGTAGCCAGGAGAAGACTCCGGTAGACCGCCCGTTCCCCGTCCTGAAGGCACTCTATGTGGTGTTGGAGCGTTGGCCAGTCGGCGCGTGTAATAGGGCCGGTCAAGGGGAGGGAGCCAATAGCGGAGAAAGTGTTTTGGACGCTCGCCTCGACAATTGGGTGCAGGAACAAGGGGGCCGGGATGCCTGCAGAGGAGGCTATGTCAAGGGCAAAGCGCAGGAGTGCCGTGAGCGCGTTGGAGGCAGTGACTGCGGCAATGTGATAGCGGGTGCGATACTCGGCAGGGAAGTGTGCAACGGCCACAGGGATGCCTCCCAGAGCGCGGATTAGCAACGTCAGCCGTTGGTGTACTCGAGGATGAGGGGATTCCACCAGCCATCCGATGCATCGCAGAAGATGTGGCTGTGGTGGCCAGGGGAAGGCCTGGAAGGGGTGAGCACACCCCCATTCTACGTCCGATGGTAGTCCTTGGAAGACTTCCCCTCCGAGACTGCCAGCAGTGTGGATGAGAGCGGTCTGCCGCAGACGGTGTGTGCCAAGCGCCTGGACGGACTCCTCTACTACCGTTGCGATAGCTCGGTCGGGGACGGCGTACCAGAGAAGGTCTACGGGAGGAAGGTCATCCCAGCTCTCTCCGTACGGCAGTCCGTAAGCTTGTGCCCGTTCAGCGTGCTGGGGGGAGCATCCTTTGAGCCACTGGAGGCATCCGAGCCGGTGGAGCGCTATGGCTAACGTGGTCCCCAGGCGCCCGGGGCCAACGATGCCGCAGATGGGTAGCCCATTCATCGCCGCTCAATTACGTAGCCATCGCGCAGGTCTTTGATCGTATAGCCTGCCTGCTGAATCTGCTGCCGGATAGTGTCAGATTCAGCATACCGGCGCTGGAGCCGTAACTGCCACCGCAGCTCTGCCAGCCGGCGGATATCCTCCGGGATCTCCTCTTGTGGTCGGGGGGCAATGTCCCAGACGTCTACGATCAAGTTGAACTCTGAGAGGAAGTGGAGCACATCGCGACGGCTCTCTGCTGAGAGGGTACCGGGTGGAGTAGCGCTGATGAAGCTGAAGAACTCAGCGAATGCCTTTGGGGTGTGGAGGTCGTCGGCCAGATGGCGGAAGACGTCCTTTCTGACAGCGGCGACGTTCGCTGTCGTGCCGTCGGTAGCTGCTGGTTCATGTAGGGCGTAAATGTACTCCTGGACGCGCTCCCGGGCTCGGTGAGCAGCTTCTATACCGGAGAAGGTGAAGTTGAAGGGGGAGCGATAGTGAGCCCCCAGCATCGCAAAGCGTATGTCCAGCGGGTCAATGCTACGAGAGAGCAAATCGCGCAGTGTATAGAAGTTGCCCAGCGATTTGCTCATCTTCTGGCCCTCCACCTCCAAGAACTCGTTGTGGACCCAGAAGCGAGTGGGGTCCACGCCATAACCGGCCATGCTTTGGGCAATTTCGTTTTCATGATGAGGGAAGCGTAGGTCTATACCGCCAGTGTGGATATCGAACGGGAGTCCCAAGAGCTCGTGCTCCATGACGGAGCACTCCAAGTGCCATCCGGGACGCCCGGGGAGGGAGTGGCCCTGGAGATCAAACTCCCAGTATGGCTCTCCCGGCTTACGGCCTTTCCAGAGCACGAAGTCGCTGACCTCGTCACGCTCGTACTGGTCTGCGTCGATACGTGCACCGGGTTTGATTGCCTCGGGGTCCACGGCGAAGAGGCGCCCGTATTGGGCTCCTCGCCGCCAGGCCGAGAGGTCGAAGTAGACACTCCAGCCGGCGATGTATCCGAAGCCGCGCTCAACGATGCGGCGTACCAAGTCCTGCATGGGAGCGATGTAATCGGTGGCTCTCGGCATAGCAAAGAGGTCGCTGCGCCGGATACGGAGCCGTTCGATGTCCTCCAGGAAGGCTCGTTCGTAGAAGCTCGTGTATCGGCGTAGGTTCTCGCGGGGATCGTCCGTCTGTTTCCCCATCTCCGGGAGCCAGGAGGGGCTGCCTTGAGCGCTGCCATGAATGGTCTTGTCGTCGATGTCGGTGATGTTCATTACCCACCGGACTTCGTAGCCTCCGACGACACGCAGCATCCGCTGGAGGAGGTCGGCACAGAGGAATGCCCGCATGTTCCCGATGTGGGCATAGTCGTACACCGTAGGGCCGCATGTGTACATACGCACCACGCCAGGTTGGAGCGGCTCAAAAGGCTCAAGCTGGCGGGAGAGTGTGTTGAAAAGCTCAATCTTCGTCATTCTGGGAACGGAATTGGTTAGGGTCAATCTTGAGTTGCTTGATTTTCCGGTGCAGGTGCTCTCGGCTCCATCCAAGTTCGTCTGCTGCCTTTGAGACGTTTCCTTTGTGTTTCCTGAGGACCTCTTCGATCGCCTTCCTCTCGCTCTGCTCTCGTACTTGCCGGATCCCCCCTTGCTGGATTGTTTGGGTTGAGACCCCATGGTCGGTTGCGCTACTCTGTTGTGTGCTCTCCTCAATCGCTTTCCGGACAATGCGAGGAGTGATGCTGCTGGTGCCCCCTTCGTGTGCGATCAGCAGGCATCTCCGGACTACATTCTTGAGTTCCCGAACGTTCCCCGGCCAATCGTGGGATTGGAGCACTTCCACAGAAGGATTGGGGAAGTCGAAGGCTGTCACCGGAGGACAGTCCCAAATCTCTTTCGGTAACTCGTCGGCGAAGCGACGGGCCAAGAGCGGAATATCCTCAGGGTGCTCTCGTAGGGGAGGGAGATAGATGCTCTCTTGCCGTAGCCGCTCGTAGAGGTCCCGTCGGAAGTACCCTTCGTCCACGAGGCGGGCGATGTCGCGATTAGTGGCGGCAACAACACGGAAGTCCGACGTTTCTGGCTCCGTGGATCCAACGCGGTAGAAGCGCTTTTCTTCAATTGACTTGAGGAGGTCTGACTGTTGCCCGAGCGACAGCTCCCCGATTTCGTCCAAGAAAAGTGTGCCTCT
>JANWXA010000259.1 GCA_025055465.1 Candidatus Kapaibacterium sp. | reverse complement strand
GTATCCGGTCATTTGCTCTCTGGGCGCCTGTATCTTTAGGCAGCTTTCCTGACAAAGATGGCAACGCTTCGGGACATTCGGCGGCGAATCCAGGCAGTACGCAACACGGCAAAAATCACTGCCGCCATGCGGATGGTCTCAGCAGCGAAACTCCGGCGAGCGCAGGAAGCTATCTGGGCTGCTCGACCATACGCCCAAAAGCTCAACGAAATCCTCACTCACCTCGCCAGTACAGCGCAGGACTTCGTCCATCCCTTTTTTGAAGCGCGAAAGGAAATCCGCTCCATCGCTCTTATCGTCGTCACAGCCGACCGCGGCCTCTGCGGCAGCTTCAACAACAACGTCCTTCGGTCTGCCGTTCAACACATCAGTGAGCTGGAGCAACAACTCCGCTCCGCCAGTATCCACATTTTTGCTGTTGGACGTCGCGGGCTAACTTTCTTCCGCAAACGAGCGCGAGAACCCATCGCATATGCAAACCCGCAGGCTTTCTCCCCGCTGCGATACGAAACGGCCCAGGAACTTGCCCGTGCCATTATGGAATCTTTTCTGATCGGGCGCTATGACCGGATAGAAGTGCTTTACAACGAGTTCCGTTCTGTTTTGCGTCAAGAGGTCCGCCACGAAGTGCTCCTCCCCATCGTTTCGCCCGAACATGTGGAAAAACATCGCACGGGGTACATCTACGAACCCTCTCAGGCCGACATTCTGAATGCCCTGCTGCCGCTCTCGGTACAGACACAGATATGGCGGATTTTGCTCGACTCCAATACTGCGGAACATGCTGCTCGGATGATCGCCATGGAAAACGCTACCACGAATGCTCACGAGCTTATCCGCCATTTACAACTGCAGTACAACAAAGAGCGACAGGCAGCCATTACGAAGGAAATGGTAGAAATCTCAAGTGGAGCTGAAGCGCTTCGTGGACAAGGGTAGTTTCTGTGACGCAGTAAGCTGAGCTTATGTCTGCTCTCGCACCGCCTGAGTTCGGGGTTTCCGTAGATGTCCGTCCTTTGCTGGAGCCGCGCTCCCTCGCGGTTATCGGTGCTTCCCGCCAACCTCATACGGTCGGATGGCTCATTTTAGATAATCTGCTCACAAGCGGTTACACCGGCGTTGTCTACCCCGTCAACCCTCAAGCACATGCCGTCCGAGGGGTGCGTGCCTATCCCACGATAGAGGCCGTCCCGGACGAAGTTGAATTGGCCGTCATTACTGTCCCTGCCCCGTTGGTTGTCGAGGTTTTGGAGGCGTGCGGCCGCCATGGTGTTCGCGCCGCCATTGTGATTAGCGCTGGATTCAAGGAAATCGGTCCAGAGGGAGCAGCCAGAGAAGCTCAATTGCGCCATATTGTACAACGGCATAACATCGTACTGTTGGGACCGAATTGCCTCGGCCTCATGAACACGGACCCGGCAGTACAACTGAATGCCACATTCGGGCAAGCACTGGCGCAGCGAGGCAGCATTGGGTTTATCAGCCAGAGCGGGGCTCTCTGTGCTGCCGTTCTGGATTACACCCGGGCACAGAACATCGGCTTGAGTAAGGTTATCAGCCTTGGTAACAAAGCTGGGGTCACCGAAGTGGAATTGCTCGCCTATCTGTGGCGCGATCCTCTTACCAGCGTCATCCTCCTGTATATTGAGGAGCTCTCTGATGGCTCCAGGTTCCTGGAGTTAGCACACCACATCACGAGCGACAGCGCCAATCCAAAACCCATTTTAGCCCTTAAGGCTGGACGCACGATTGCTGGCGCACGTGCTGTTGCATCCCACACTGGCTCGTTAGCTGGCAGTGACGAGGTTTACCAGGCTCTTTTCAAGCAGGCCGGTGTGCTGCGGGTG
>JANWXA010000258.1 GCA_025055465.1 Candidatus Kapaibacterium sp. | reverse complement strand
TCCTGTGCTTTACTCCAGAGGTACATCTTGAGCCGAAGCTCATGATTCCCCTCGAGATAAAGAAAAAGGGGGTCGGGTAGCTCCTTACGGATATAGCGCAGGAGGTCTCTAGCGAATTCTACCTCTTCGCGGAAGAGTAAACGTCGTATCGGTCGACTGGGGAATTTAGAAATAGCATAGAAGTCCACAAAGTCCCCGTTGAGAATAACAATGTGTGGAGAAATCCACTGAGCAATCCGCAGTGCCAGCTCCATAGCATGAGGGTCATGGTGTGGCGAGTGAACATCTGAGAAGACAACAATCCGAATGGTCGCTTTAGAGTGTGGCACAATTGCTACAGTCCCATCACGGCGCTCGTACGCAAACCGCCGACGCTGTGCCGTCGACATTCCTCTTTATCCAATTTAGCGCTTCATTTATCCTAGCTTGGCTGTTCATTTAGCAAGCTAAATAATCATTTATTCTGCTAAATGGTCTGTCCGACGACGACGGAGCTTTGCAGGCCGGCTGAGCAGCTTCTGCCTGGACATGTTGAACGTGCTTCTCATAATAGCTCTCTTACACCCTACATAGATGGAAGGTAATACCGGATTTCACATCTTGAGGAGCGGGGAATATAAAAAACATAAGAATTAGTACTCCGGGTAAAATCCCAAAGGAAAAATCTATTTAGTGCGCTCGTGGAACTAATGTTGTTGGCCGCAGCTATAGCCATGACAACATAGCCTGCAGTGCTAACTGTTTCCATGTTGTCTCTACGTAGCAGCAACTCATAAACATTAACATTTGCGCCCGTCAGCTGTGCACCAGTAGGCGGAACATAGTGGGGCTCGCCGAGCAAGTCTATCTGAGCAGGAGTGCCCATACCGGGTACATCAGATGCGTAAGTAGGCCAAGACGGTGGAGTAATGGTTCCACCAATAGCAGCGCGCAAGTTGGGAACAAGCGAGTAGCCGTAGTAGTCTATGTATATAGTATACCTCCACAGAGCAAGTCCGGTATCGGGAGACTGTGAAAGCAAAATATTGACGACCTGTGATTCGCCCCCATGCAACAATACCCGAATAATCGCAGTGCCCGATAGCATAATGCTAGACCAAGACATATTGTAGGTGGGAGAGTTTTGCCCACCAGCATTGAGCATCAAATACACAGTGCTTGATGCTCCGCTTGAACGATTCAAGTGCAAGCAGAAGTGGGCTAGATAAATCGGGTGGCCACCGATGGAGAGAATCGGGGGCGGAGTAGCAATAGACTCTGATGTATGGCGAGCCACGTAGTTGGAAACAGTAGGAGCCAAGTCTACTGTCAAGACTGTCTGCGGAGTGGCCCCAACGGGAAGCGGAATGGGGGTATTCAACACTACATCTAACATCTCTGCAGTACACGGGATAGCTCGCCGGAAGTACATCTTATGTTTGCGAAATGTAGGTTACAATCGCTGTGCCCGTCCCCGAAATAGTGCGAAACCGGAGCTGCTTAGTGGTACCCCCGTGTACAGCAATTGGTGTGCGAAAAGGCGTCCACCCCGTACCGACCCGAAACCCTTCAATCCATGATGTACCCGAGCCGATGTCTACTGCCATCTCTGTTGTCGCTGTTACCTCAACCACGTACCGGGTCTCGCCCGTTGAGGCCTGAAATGTTGCTCCACTGGTATTCACGCTTAGCGATGTTGTCTGAACAGATTTGGGCATTCTACATTGTTACATAGCCGTACTCTATCGTCAGTTCATCGCCACCGCCCGTTGCGGTCAGATCATACCACTGTGTACCATCACTCCACCAGAGCTTCCCTCCCTGGGCAACAAGAGTGTTGGGGTACTGGCTTGCCGGCGGAAGCGAGCTTGCCGTCAGAAATGTAAGTGGT
>JANWXA010000257.1 GCA_025055465.1 Candidatus Kapaibacterium sp. | reverse complement strand
CAGTTGGAGCGTTCATCGCTACCCTTGGGCGCCAGCTCCTGGGAACGGCCGGGATGTTGTTGCTCACTGGCACGGCCTTCGGAGCACTGCTGGTAGTGGAGTTCCCATGGATCGGGGAGCACCTTGTCCGGCGCGGGCGGCTCCGCTGGGGACGGTTCCGGGACTGGTGGGCGCGGCAGCGCTCTCAGGCTCAACCACGTGGAGGGGTTCCCACACAGGAGGAGTCTACCCCGATGGAGGTGCCCGAGCCCGCCAGGATTGTTCGCGTTACTGTGCGAGAACCTGCGGTCTCGCAGCCGGGGTCCCCGACTGCTCCACAACGGGAACAACAGGAGGGCACAACACACAGTCGGAGCTCGTCCACGCCGGCCCAGTCCAAATCCAGGTCGGAATCTCTGGGATCGCAACAAGTATCGGGAGAGCTGCACTCACGGTCCTCCGCTGAGGAGTTGCCTGGGTATTCTCCCCCGCCCCCTGCCCTGCTTACGCCTGGGAGTGAGGTCCCCGCGGTGGATGCGGAGGAGCTCCGCCAGAACGCCCATTTGCTGCAGGAGAAGCTGGAAACCTTCCGCATCGGTATAGAAAACTTGACTGTGACGCCTGGGCCAGTGGTAACGCAGTACGAATTCGTGCCGGCGGCTGGAGTCAAGATTAGCCAAATTGAGAGCCTTGCCGACGACATTGCATTAGCATTGAAGGCGCCAGGGGTTCGCATTATCGCGCCGGTACCTGGGCGTGGTACTGTGGCTGTGGAAATCCCTAACCACCGTCGGGCATTAGTTCGGTTTCGCAGCATTGTGGAATCACCACTTTTCTGGCAGTCGGATTCTGCCTTACCTCTGGGATTAGGGAAAACGATTACGGGGGAGGTCTACTGCGCAGATTTGGCCCGGATGCCTCATCTCCTCATAGCAGGGGCAACAGGGTCTGGCAAGAGCGTTGGACTCAATACGATGCTGCTTTCCCTGTTGTTCCGGCTTTGCCCATCGGAGCTGAAGCTGGTCATCATTGATCCGAAGAAGGTAGAGCTGACACACTATGCGATGTTAGAGCGCCATTTCTTGGCTTTTTCTCCCGACGTTGGGGAGCCAGTTGTGACATCCCCTTCGGCTGCTGTGCTGGCGCTTCGGGCGGTGGAGCTGGAGATGGAACGCCGCTACGATCTCTTGGCACAGACGGGGCAGCGCAACATTGTGGACTACAACCGAAGGGTCCGTGAAGGCAAGTTGGAAAGCCATTTTCAACGCCTGCCTTACATCGTGGTTGTTGTTGACGAGTTAGCGGACTTGATGCTGACGGCGGCTCGGGCAGTAGAGGGCCCCATCACGCGCCTGGCGCAGTTGGCCCGAGCGGTGGGCATCCATCTGTTGGTGGCAACGCAGCGCCCCTCGGTGGATGTCATTACTGGGCTTATCAAGGCAAATTTCCCAGCTCGGATTGCCTATCAGGTTGCCTCACGGGTGGATTCCCGAGTCATTTTGGATATGCCCGGGGCCGAGCAGTTGTTGGGGAATGGGGACATGCTCTTTCTACCCGGTGGAGTGCCGAAGCCGATACGGCTCCAGAATGCGTACGTCAGCACGGAAGAAGTAGAAGCCGTCTGCGCGTATATCGCTCAGCAGCCAGGGTATGAGGAACCGTATCTGCTGCCAGAGGCTTCTGGGCAGGGGGAAGCGAAAGCCGAGGGCGGACCCGGGGGACGCGACCCGCTTTTTGCCGAGGCGGCACGGTTGGTTGTGCGGCATCAGCAGGGCTCGGTTTCCCTCCTACAGCGCCGCCTCAAGATTGGCTACTCGAGGGCGGCCCGGATCATGGATGAGTTGGAAGCCGCCGGAATCGTTGGCCCTACCGATGGGAGCCGTGCCCGACAAGTGCTTATC
>JANWXA010000256.1 GCA_025055465.1 Candidatus Kapaibacterium sp. | reverse complement strand
CGCCCTAAGTAAAACACCGCCCGACGTGGCTGCCCCACCGGCGCGTCTAACTCAATCTTCAATGACTTCTGCTGCCCTCCGTCAAAAATGATGTAGCCCGAAAAGTTGGCATACCGAGGCTCGGGGAAATCACGCACTGCTGCAAACGGATTCCCCGTCTGCAAGCTCTGCTCCATCATGATCCCGATTCCCATGCCGGACCTCATCCGGATGGTGACGCTGCCACGCTGGAGCGCCCGCTGCCCATAGGCACGGAAGGTCACCGTGTTCTGGGCATTCACCCCCAGAATTGCCGAACGCAGCTCAATCGCGGGGGCACTCGCGTTGATATCCCCGACCTCGTAGTATGCATCGGTAAACTCAAAGACCACCGGACCACCAACACCCCGTTGGTAGAGCGCATTGATAGCATCCTGTATCGTATTGAAGTTGCGCGGGCTGCCGGCGAAAAGCGTTCCAATGGTGTATGTACCCGACAGAGGGCCTTGCACAGTAAAGAGTGCGTGTGCCGTGTCGTTCAGCCGCAGCGGATCCTGCGGATGGTAGATGATGATCGTCGCCCGGTAGCTACCCGTAGGGAGCGTAATGGGATTGAAAGTGTACGGCACTTGATTCGGGAACGTGGAGGGAATATCCGGCACGTATGCCGACTGGCTGGCAACGACCTGTCCATCGGAGAGCCGCGTAACGATGAATTGGACCGGCACATTACTCATGTCGGTCAACCCGTTGTTCTGGAAGACCCCAATCGGACGGAATGGCCGCCCACCGTAGATGATGCTTCCACCCGTCGGGTAAGCAATCGCCACCGACGCCAGCTCTATATCGTACTGGATACGGAAGATCCACTCTGGCGCCCCCGGCCGCGGCACGCAATCGTTGTACGCTTGCTGGTCTTGTGCACTAAGCAGTGTGCCGCACAGGCGAAGCCTGTAGTCCCCTACCTCCATCGTATTGAAGGGCTTGAAGCGAACCGTAGCAGTCTGCCCCGTCAGCAGCCCCGGTGTCTGCTGCCAAACGACGGTATCACGGTAGACTACGCTGTTATCCGAAGCACGCCGTATCTCAGCGATCGCTCGGAAGGCGGTGATCTCCTCTAAGCCGACGTTCTTGTAAATCCCCTCAATTGGAGTGTTGACCCCTTGCGGATACTGCGTGTACGACGGCGGACGATACGGCACGGGCAGGGTTATAGCCTCCGCCGCCAGGTCGTTGTTATACGCTATAACAAACTCTTTCTCCCATATTGGCTCCTGCGTATAGCCCGTTGAGAGATTCTGATAGGACGCCTGGAGGCGATACGTTCCTCCCAACGCATTGTTGGAGGCCAGCGCCAGGGAACCATTCGGACCGGCGTATGGTCCCTTCGCGCTCGTGATGGGCAACGTTACTAGTCCTGTAGTACCAGCAGTAATGTCTAAAATGGTGTCGTTCGGATTTCCCCCCTCGGTGGCAATGTAGACCGGGGTGGTGCTGGGCAATGGACCAATAATCCGGTAGGTCAGCCGCAACTGATGACCAGCCGCCTGCCGGAAGGTGAGCGACGGACGAGGACGCTCCGGAGCGGAACCATCATAGTTCCATGTTGCTCGCAAGATATCCCCCTGGTTCGGGAACGAGGCCTCGATCCCCAACAGTAATGTCATGCGCATATTCGGGAGACCGTAGTAGTCGTAGGGCCAAGCGCTGGAGGTTGTATAGTCGTATTCCGTGCCGAAGTAGCAGTACGAGTACCAGTAGAACAGCCCCAGCACTGTATTACGGGTGTTGCGCTCCGACGGTGTTGCCTCATAGATATACGTGCTTCGCCACAGCCCGTACCCCCTGAGGTAGTCAGGGTACGAGGTAGGACAATTCTGGCTACAGGGGTTCACAGATTCTACAATCACCA
>JANWXA010000255.1 GCA_025055465.1 Candidatus Kapaibacterium sp. | reverse complement strand
TCAGCAACCACATACTGGACCCCAACAGGTAGACGCTCTACCACCGTAAACGGCAACAGCAAGTGTCGTAGACGCTTCCTCCGAGGCGGCTCTCTGCCAACGTCGCCCGAAGGCAATGCCGATGCTCCATCCCCCTGCGACATAAGCCCAAGAGGCTCGCGTGACCTCCACAAAGATAGCATACCCACCACGAACCACGCCCCTACTGCCAAACATCATGCACAGTTTGAAAACTGCCGTCGTCTGTTACGCTGCGTGTACTGCTCCCTCTTGACATGTCTGTACCAGCAGTGAAAGAATTGCAATACTTGAAAGGTGTTGGACCCCGCCGTGCGGCTGCCTTGGCCGAAAGCGGAATCCAGACTGTGCGCGACCTACTGTTCTTCTTTCCCCGCGCCTACATTGACCGCACAACGACCACCACACTCCGCTCATTGGCGCAGACCCTTCAGAAACAGGAACGCCTCTTTGAGGAGCACTCAACGCCCTTGCTAACCGAGCGCCTGTTTTACAACGAGGTAACCCTGATTGTCCGCATAGAAATCATTCGCGAGCACACTTATAGCGGCAATCGTCGCATGCTCCTGGCCACTATCACCGACGACAGCCGCAGCAGCGGGAACCTTATCTTCTGGAATCGGCTGGATTATTACCGCCGTTTTCTTCAGCCAGGGCAGCTCTACCTTCTGGCGGGGCGCCCGACATTGGACCGGAGAGGTGCCGTAACTTTCCATCATCCGGAGCTGGAGCCTATAGAACCCGACGACGAGGAGCTCTACCGCATCGGACGCATCCTACCCAAATACCGCCTCACCCAGACCATGCGGCAGGCAGGTCTGACCCAATCACGCATGCGTGCGCTGATAGCGGCAGCTCTGGATATCGTTCTGCCGACTCTCTCGGAACCGCTGCCTGAGGAAGTTCGTCGAGTGGAAAATCTTCCAGAGCTTTCAGAAACTCTGCAGCAGCTCCACTTCCCAAGCTCTGCCGAGTCATTGCACCGGGCTCGCCTGCGGATGAAGTTTGAGGAGATGTTTCTCTTCCAGCTCCTCCTGGCACTACGCCAGCGCGGAGTCCGGAGGGAGCGGGGATTAGTTTTCAATCCCAAGAGTGCTCATGCCCGCTGGCTCCTGAAGCAACTTCCCTTTGAACTAACGCGAGCACAAAAGCGCGTCCTCTGGGAAATCGTTGCTGACCTAACCAGCGGGCACCCCATGAACCGCCTCTTACAAGGGGATGTCGGCTCGGGTAAGACCATCGTAGCTCTGCTCACCATGTTGGTCGCTGTAGACAACGGGTATCAAGCTCTTTTCATGGCCCCAACCGAGATTTTAGCGGAACAGCACTACCATACTATTCGCCATCTTTTGGAAGGCTCCGGGCTGAGCGTTGTCCAACTAGTTGGCAGCCAGAATCCGCGCTTACGCCAGGAACTTTTGCAACAGATTGCTCAAGGTGCCGCCCACATTGTTGTCGGTACCCATGCTCTCTTTGAGAGTTCGGTGGCCTACTGTCGGGCCGGGCTTCTTGTCATCGATGAACAGCACCGCTTTGGAGTCCTTCAGCGGGCACGCCTACGGGAACTGAGTCGGACTTCTCTGGGCTCGGACGACGCCGTTCCACACGTATTAGTTATGTCCGCTACCCCGATCCCACGCACTCTCTCCATGACGCTATATGGGGATCTTGACGTCTCTACTTTAGACGAGCTTCCGCCGGGACGGAAGCCCGTAACAACCAAGGTTGTCTTCGAAAGCCAACTGCCCCAGGTGTATGAGTTTATCCGGAATGAGCTCCGATCCGGACACCAGGCTTACGTAGTCTATCCGCTCATCGAGCCCTCCGAGAAGTTGGAACTCAAGGCCGCGACTGAACACCATGTGTATCTCCAA
>JANWXA010000254.1 GCA_025055465.1 Candidatus Kapaibacterium sp. | reverse complement strand
ATCTTGTGCCGGAGCGGTACCATGATTTTATTCTCTGCCTCCTTATCTGGCTGTCTATCTGGATTTTTCTGGCGCCGGCGGTGTTCGGTGGGGGCATCTTTGCTGCCTCGGACAATTTCGCCTCGTGGAGTTTCCGGCCGTATTTGGAGGCAGCCCAACGGGAAGGTGCCTTCCCACAGTGGATCCCGTACATCTTTAGCGGTATGCCTTCGTTTGCATCGCTCCTTATCACTGGGACTCGGTGGTGGGATCTCCTTATGCAGCTTACCATTGGGGTGACGCAGCTTGTAGGCCAACTCTTGCAGAGCGATGCGGCTCGAGTGTCCTGCTTTTACATCGGTTATGGTATTGGTATGTACTGGCTTCTACGCTCTCGCGAGTACGAACGGCTGGTGGCGTTCTGGGGGGCTCTTGCGGCAGTGTTTTCTACTTTCATTATTGCCTGGATCCTCATCGGGCACAATACTAAGCCTTGGGCATTGATGACCTTACCGTATGGCCTCTTACTTCTGGAGCGCCTGCGCAAGCGCTTCTCGCTGCTCTGGATGGCTCTCCTAATCGTGGTCGTTCACCTTCTGCTGTTGTCAGCCCATCTGCAGATGATCTTTTACATTGGTTTGTTCTACGCTATCTACCTGCTTGTGTCGCTCACGGCTCAACTATTTCGCCGGGAAAACGTTCTGGGGAGCATCCGCGCGGGACTATGTCTGGCCGGGGCAACGGTGGTGGCTTTCGGGCTTTCGGCCGACCGATACCTGAGCACTTTAGAGTACACCCCGTACTCGACTCGGGGGAGCCTACCTATTCACTTGGATTCGGCACAGCGCGCGAAAGCTGCCGAAGGTGGGTTAGACTACGAGTACGCTACTAATTGGTCCTTTAGTCCTCAGGAGATGATCACCTTCCTGGTGCCTAACTTTTTTGGCTTTGGGAAGCTGGAGTATCAAGGGCCGTTGAGCAACAACCGTCCTGTGATGCTCCATACGTACTGGGGGCAAATGCCTTTTACGGACGCCGCCAACTACATGGGGATCGCTGTACTGGTCTTAGCATTCCTGGGTGCATGGCAGCTCCGGCGTGAACCTTTTGGGATTGCCCTGGTCATTTCTGCTGCCTTGGGGCTGCTGCTGTCGTTCGGGAAGAATTTTCCGTTGCTGTTTGATGTGTTTTTCTATCATGTACCACTCTTCAATAAGTTTCGGGCACCGAGCATGGCATTGGTGTTCGTGCAGGTAGCAGTGCCAATTCTGGCTGCAGCGGGCCTTTCGACGGTGCTTCGGTGGCGCCAGCAACCAGGAATAGCGACAAGGAACTTCTTTCGCTGGTCCCTCGCGGGCTTGGGGATATGGCTGCTGATCGGGGGCGTTGTATGGCTGTTTTTTGAGCAGAGCTATCTTGCCGCGGTTGCCCAAAGCACAGCGGGCAAGCAATATCCCCCTGCCATTCACACCTTTATCTGGCAGGAGATGATAAGCGATTGGTTCCTGACGAGTCTGATCGGGTTGGCAACGCTGGTAGTGCTGTGGTGGTATGTTCGAGGGCGACTCTCGTTGGATACTGCTGGAGTCCTTCTTGTAGGGCTCCTGCTCTGGGATCTTTGGCGGGTGGCTGTGCGTCCGATGGAGGTCGAGCGACGCAAACCAGAAGAGACAGTCTTCCGGCGCACGGATGTGATTGAGTTTCTTCAGCAACAACGGGGGCTTTTCCGAGTAGCGGATTTCGCAAGCCCGGTGCCTAATGCAAGCGCATACTGGCTGCTGGAGAACGTCCACGGCTACCACGCAGCAAAGCTGCGTGTATACCAGGATTTGCTGGACGTTGCAGGCAAGGGAGATGGCAGCGTCGTGCTGAATCCATTCCTGTGGAACTTGCTCAATGTGCGGTTTGTAGTGACTCCACAACCGCTGGAGACCCCGCCATTGCAACTTGTCTTCAGGTCACAGCAGACAGGGGTCTATGTCTACGAGAATC
>JANWXA010000253.1 GCA_025055465.1 Candidatus Kapaibacterium sp. | reverse complement strand
ATACGAGGAGCTCTGCTGGCTCCGCACAGTCATGCGCAGATCCTCGGAGCTACGGGCATTCTTACGCAACCCCATCCTTCGCGGGGAACGGAAACAGGGTATCGTAGAAGAACTTTTCCGCTCCCGCCTCAGTCCACTCTTGCTGCAATTTCTCTTGTTGTTGGTTGACAAGCGGCGCGAGCCCCTTCTTGCCGACATTATCGCAGCATACGAAGAGCTCTATTATCAATACACCGATCGCCTCGCAGTCATTGTCCGCTCTGCCACACCGCTGGACGCCGAGCTGCAAGAACGCCTGCTTACTGCCTTACAGGAACGCACTGGTAAGACCATTGTCCCCACCTTCGTCGTTGTTCCGGATATACTCGGTGGCATCCAACTTCAGACCGGCGATACGGTCGTTGACGGCACCCTCCGCCACGCATTGGAACGGCTCCGCCGGCACCTGTTGGAACAAGCCCCCCTTCGTTGGCCTCACAATGTGTGGAATTAGTCTCCCAACCGACCACGAACCATGATTGAGCTGCGCCCGGAAGAAATTTCTACGATCCTACGCCGCCAACTTTCCGGCTTTGAGCGCGAGGTGGACATCTACGACGTAGGCACCGTGTTGCAGGTTGGCGACGGCGTCGCCCGCGTCTACGGACTCCGCCAGGCCTTGATGTCGGAGTTAGTAGAATTCCCAAACGGTGTCGTTGGAATGGTGCTCAACTTAGAAGAGGACCACGTCGGTGCTATCCTGTTCGGAGACGACCGCCTCGTGAAAGAAGGCGACCTCGTGCGCCGCACCGGGCGTGTAGCGTCCGTCCCCGTTGGAGAAGAGCTCTTGGGTCGCGTTGTCAACCCACTGGGAATGCCCCTGGACGGTAAAGGGCCCATCAATGCGCGCCAGTTCTTGCCCATAGAACGTAAAGCTATTGGCGTCATCTACCGGCAGCCGGTCAAAGAACCCCTACAAACAGGCATAAAAGCCATCGACGCTCTTATTCCCATCGGGCGGGGGCAGCGGGAGCTCATTATTGGCGACCGTCAGACCGGAAAGACCGCCCTTGCTATCGACACCATCCTCAACCAACGGTACACACACACCGAAGAAGCACAGCGGCGTGGCGTCAAGCCGGTCTATTGCATCTACGTTGCTATTGGGCAGAAAGCCTCCACCGTCGCCAACGTCGTGGCTACGTTACGGGAATTTGGAGCTATGGACTACACAATTGTGGTAGCTGCCAACGCTTCTGACCCAGCACCACTACAGTACATTGCTCCATACTGTGGTGCTTCCATGGGTGAATACTTCCGAGACAGTGGACGCCATGCTCTGATCGTGTACGATGACCTTTCCAAGCAAGCTGCCGCATATCGCCAAGTCTCCCTCCTACTGCGCCGCCCACCAGGTCGAGAAGCCTATCCAGGCGACATCTTCTACGTGCACAGCCGACTGCTGGAGCGTGCAGCTAAGCTGAGCGACCAGCTTGGTGGTGGTTCGCTGACGGCTTTGCCTATCATCGAAACCCAAGCCGGCGACGTAGCCGCTTATATCCCTACCAATGTCATCTCCATCACCGACGGACAGATTTACCTGGAATCCGGGCTCTTCAATGCCGGAATCCGTCCAGCAATGAATATCGGTATCTCAGTCTCACGCGTTGGCGGCAACGCCCAAATCAAGGCTATGAAGCGCGTGGCCGGCCCCCTCAAAATAGAGCTTGCTATGTATCGCGAGCTGGAAGCTTTCGCTAAATTTGGTTCCGATCTGGACCCGACCACGCAGAAGCAGCTCCGGCGCGGTGCCCGACTGATCGAAATCCTGAAACAACCTCAGTACTCCCCCATGCCTGTAGAAGAGCAGATCGCTATCCTCTACGCTGCCACCAACGGTTGGCTAGACGAACTCCCATTAGAGGCAGTCCCCGCCTTCGAGCAGGAATTCCTGGAGCACCTGCGTACCTTCCATCGGCAAACCATTCTGGACCCTATC
>JANWXA010000252.1 GCA_025055465.1 Candidatus Kapaibacterium sp. | reverse complement strand
CCGGAGGCGGTCAGAATCCCCACTGCCATTGCCAGGTCGAAGCCGCTACCCTCTTTGCGAACGTCTGCTGGTGCCAGATTAATTGTGACTTTCTTGTTCGGGAAGCCAAGCCCGGAAGTCTTCAGCGCGGCCCAGATGCGCTCGCGCGCCTCCTTGACTGCAGAATCCGGTAGGCCAACGACGCTCACTCCAGGCAAGGCATTCTCCAGATGAACTTCAATCTCAATCAGCAGGGCATCAATACCGAATACGGCTGCTGAGTGAACATAGGCATACGCCATCGGTGGTGATAGCTGGTTGACCGACAGCCAAGCGCAATTTAGGGCTTTCCGGACAGATACAATCCTATGGGCGTAGTTCTGCGGCCGCTACAGTGTGTTGCCACAGAAGTTCTCCGCGGGAGTTGTACACCCGGATATGGAGACGTCGGTCGGTACGCGGTCCGGCAAATTCCAGTAGCGCAAAATTGCGCTCTGTAACCAGTGTTCCCGGAACTCGAAGCGGATTTTGCTCTCGGGATGCCTCGCGGAAGGGAGAGGAAGTCAGTGGGGAGACCGTTAGCTCGTAAAGTGGATATAGGTCATGGCGATTCAAACGGGACAGCTCAGTAAAATGTCGGTCCCCACTGAGGAAGAAGACTCCCGGAATGCGCTCCTGCTGAAGCATCTGCAGCAGTTCGTCACGTTCCTCCGGAGCACAGTTGGCATAGGTTTCGAAGACCGGTAAAGGGTTCAGCACCTGTCCTCCGATGACGATCACCTTGAAGGTTGCTCGGCTGCTGACCAAGGCGTCGCGCAGCCATTGGAGCTGTTCAGTTCCTAAGAGTGTCCGACGTTGAGACTTGAGGCGATTGGGTGTCCGCCAGAAGCGGTTGTCAAGAAGGAAGAAATCCACGTCACCCCAGCTAAAGCTAGTGGTGATGCCATGGAGACCATCAATGCCGTAGGTTGGATTACACCAGAAAAGTTGAAAAACCTGTCGGGCAGAGTGCTTGTGCAGGAAGCTGCGGTCACTATCGTTCGGGCCATAGTCGTGGTCGTCCCAAATAGCGTAGTGGCAAGTAGTAGCCAGGAGACGTTGAAGTTGTGGAAGTGCTCGGTCGTGGGTGTATCGTGCAATCATGCCGGCGCGGGAGTCCCAGTCTGTTTCGCGGAAGTACACGTTGTCCCCCAACCAGAGCATGAGTTCGGGGTGAAATTGGGCAATTTTCTCGAAGATTTCGTATCCTCCGCCGTATGGTTGTCCCGGTCGGTCAGTGAGTGAATCGTTGAGGTAAGCACAGCTTCCTGCCGCTACCCGAAAGGTAGGGGGGTCTGTGCGCCATTGCCACAGGGGTGGGGTGCGGAAGCGCAATGGGTAAGGGAGGGAGACCCGCTCGTCGCCAAGGAGAAGTTCATACTCGTAAGTCCGGCCGGGGAAGAGACTGTCGAGGCGAAGGTGGGTGGTTAGGCCGGTAGAGTAATCGGTATGGAATACCTCTGTCCACCGCCGCTGGTGTGGGGGAGCTGTATCCCAGTAGACAATTTGGACACGGGTGGGTTTGCGGGTTTGGACCCAGACACATATGTCTCGCATGGTAGCTGCCCCCAGCATTGGTCCAGCGTGTAGAAGAGGGTGTTGAGAGTAGCCGTAGTGCGCCAGCACCACTACGAACAGAATCAACACGGGAAAAACAGACGTGCACTTAGGCATGCTGTGTCGGGAGGAATCGCACACGACTCCACTGTTCAGGCTGGCAGTACCGAGAGGCAAAGAGGCAGGCTGTGTCCCGGGAAAGATCCAGAAGGGATTGGAAAGCAAATGGCGCGGAGGCGTTCTCGGTGGCAGTGTGTGCTAACAGTGTGGTGCACTCAGTGGGGTTGTCTAATATCATTGCCAAGCGGGCCTGCAGGGCGGTTCGTCCCCGCAGCAGCTCGTCCTCACGGATGCCATATTCGCTGATGCGGCGGAGTTCTTCCTGGATGAGCCGCTCCACACGATGCAGGGATGA
>JANWXA010000251.1 GCA_025055465.1 Candidatus Kapaibacterium sp. | reverse complement strand
CAGACCTGGAGGACTTCCTGCAGAATCTGCTGCACAGTCGTAAGACGCCCTGTGCCCGAGAGCCCGGAAACGTATACGTTATAGCCTGGTGCCCAGAGACGAACGCCTAAGCGCAGGGCTTCCAATGCCCGTGGTTGGCCAACTATTTCTTCCAGAGGCTCCAGCTCGCTCGTGGTCTCAAATGGAAATATATGCTCGGAACAGCGCCACCGAAGGCGATCGGCTGGAAGTTCAGGAGGAAGCTTTCCTTGCACCCTCCTCATTGTTCCTCCTCAACGGGCTGGATTTGCATAACCCGACATAAGGCTGTATACGGACAAGTGCGGCAAAACGTGCGCCGATAGGGTGCTACAGGAAAAAGTGCTCGGCCGATGTTCTCGACCGCCTCCTGTGCGTAGCCACGGGATCGCTCCAGAATTTCCTCGACCGCCGGCTGTTTTCCTCCCTGAACAACCAGAAGGCGCTCGGGCTCTTCAGGCTCGGAAGCTCTCAACCCTGGTTGTGGGCGAAGGGCGTAGAAAGCTGCAAAAGCAGGCTCTGCTTTTACGCCATAATCCCGTTTCAGCACGTACTGAGCTGCCCATAGGTAGAGGGGTAGCTGGAGATGGAAGCCCTGCTGCACATCTGTCTGGGAGGCTTGGCGAAGGAGCTTCCCGCTCTTGTAATCAGCTATGCCCAGGAGCATGCTGCCCCCCTCCAACTTTAGCTCCACACGGTCAATCCGCCCCTGCAACCACGCATCCTTCCCCAGCGGTACGGGCTGTGTCAACACCGGGCGCATCCCAAAGCTGAATTCAAAGGCAACCGGCAAAAAGCCTGGACGAAGGCGCTGCCGGGCATACTCTCCTTGCAGCCAAAACCAGAGCACCCCAGGTTGCTCCTCTGTACCCAGCATCTCCTCCATTTCCAACTCAAACCACGGGTGCTCAAAACGAACATGTTGCAGCTCTTCCTGGGCAATTTTAGTAAGACGTCGGTATAGCGATTCTATCCCCTCGTCCAGGGATGCCGGCTGCAACGGGGGCAACCCTGTGCGAAGTGCAACGGCGAAAGGCTTGCTCTCTTGCTGAAGCTCCCGGAAAAAACGGTACACAACTCGATGGAGTACAATGCCGCGCTCCAACGGCGACAATTCCAAGGGTACTGTCTCCGGAACACGCAGCCGCAAAACACGAGAAGCAAAGTACCGATATGGACAGCGGCGGTAGAGTTCTAACTCTGTCGCTGAAAAGTAGTACCCAACCCGCTGTCCGAAACGCTCTTGGTCGTGCTGAGAGATTTCTAACGGACGCTCGGCGGGATCGGGCTCCCAGGGCTGTATACTTGCTGGCAACGGAACCAGCGCCTCTCTGAGCTCTGGGAGTTCCACGCCCCGCTCTTGCGCCAGTGCAAGCACTTCTGTCAGGCTCCCCCGCACAGCAATCCACGGGGCCCGCTCGTATTGGTGCTGCAACACTGGTGGTATTTCCTGCTCTGCGTCCCACCCTACGTGGAACAACTGCACCAGAGCCGGAACATGGACGACGCAGCCATCGCTCTCCAGGGAAGTCACCTTCAGCAACTCCTCCACAAAGGGGGATCGGACCAGTTGTTCTGTCCCCTGCAAGAGTGGATAGACAATGTATAGCCTTTGCTCCCCACGCTCCAGGGCATCAGTATGGTTGGTCAGAAACTGATAGAAGAGCATCCGCTCAGAGCGGCGGTGACGTTCTTCTGCCTGTGGCAATTCATAACCCAGAAGATGCTCGACGCGATACGGCAGCGGGAATTCTCCGTCCACGGCACCGCAGAGAATCAGCACCCGAAAGGGGAGGCCGCGAATCTGCTCAATAGAAGTAACAGTAACACCAGCACCGGGTTTTTCCCGCACTTGGTATCGTCCCCCTCGAAGAGCTATCGTAAAGCGCTCCACATACTCTCCCAACGGGCGCGCTGCCTTACCCCAACACCGCTGGAAGAGGGCAACGAACTCTTCAGCAAGTTCAGTTAGGTGAGTCAGTGC
>JANWXA010000250.1 GCA_025055465.1 Candidatus Kapaibacterium sp. | reverse complement strand
GATTTCCGCGATACCACCGGCCCCCGCATTCAGTTGTATCTGGACGACCCCAGCTTTCGTCCTGGAGACCTGGTACGTTCTACGCCGGAACTGATAGCAGAGCTCCGAGATGAGTCTGGCATCAACACAGCCGCAACCCTAGGTCGGCGTATAGAGGCATGGATTGATGACGATCCAACGTCTCTGGACCTCTCTCCACTGTTTCAGCTACTACCCGGTCAGCCTGGGGCAGGAGTCGTCCGGAAGCCCCTGTTGGGACTTTCGCCTGGTGTTCACCGCGTGCGCCTCCGCGCCTGGGATGTGTATGGAAACCCATCGGTCGCTGAAACTTTCTTCCGGATTTCCCCAGCCCTGAGTATAGAGGAGCTAGCAGCCGTGCCTAACCCAGCAATCAATTTCCCTATTCGCTTCTCTTTTCTTTTCAGTGGTGTAAACCCTATGCCGGCTGAGCTGATTGTGGCCGATGTATTGGGGACCGTTCTCCATCGCCGGCAGATAGAATTAGCTCCCTCTCGCCGTGTAGAGATTGTGTGGGATGGGAGGAGCGATCAGGGTATACCTGTAGTGTCTGGAACGTACGTCTATAGAGTACGCCTTTTGGTCCCTGATGGGATAGCGGTATCCCGAACGTTTGTCGTTATTCGATAGTCTCATAGCAAGCGGAGCCCAAATGGTGCGCGCAATGATAGTAGCCCTCATGCTCAGCGGGGCTGGTGTTGCTGCATGGGCACAGGCAGGAGCAGCAGCCGTCCCCTTTTTGCTCATCTCCCCGGATGCTCGTGCCAGTGGGATGGGTGAAGCAGGGGTGGCAATAGCAGACAACGTCAACGCCATTTTCTGGAATCCTGGCGGATTAGGTTTTCTGACCAACCGCCAGATTGCCCTTAGCTTCTCCCGATGGCTGCCGCAATTCAATGCTGATCTCTTTTACAGCTACGTCACCGCCGGACAGTATCTCCCACAGGTAGACGGGACTGTCGCTGTCAACTTCATTCTGATGAACCTGGGCGAATTTGTTCGAACAGACAACTTAGGCAATGTGTTGGGAACATTCCGCTCCAACGAGTTCGCCTTGGGTGTCTCGTATGGAACTCTTGTTGCCGACGACATAGGGGCCGGGGTCCAGCTTCGCTTTATTCGTTCAAACTTAGCACCGGCAGCGGCTGGAGAGTCTGTTGCTGGGGTGGGGACCAGCGGGGGGTTTGATTTGGGCCTTCTCTGGAGACCATCACGATTAGAAATTGCCGGATTCGATCTGGGAAGGCGACTTTCGCTGGGGCTCAACCTGCAGAATATTGGTCCTAAGATGACCTATCGCAATGAAGCCGATCCACTCCCAACCAATTTGCGTCTCGGCATGGGCATCCAGGCTGTACGAGATGAGTTCAACGATCTCAAGCTCGCTGTAGACATCGCCAAGTTGATGGTGCGGCGCGACAGCCTAGGCTCCGACGCGCTCCCTACATCGTTGGTCACAGCGTGGCGCAATCCCGGTGTCGAGTTGGCGATGGGCATGGAATACTGGTACCAACAAACTGTGGCTCTCCGCCTGGGCTACTTCACCGAGCCGTCCCGCTTGGGGAATCGCCGCTTTATTACTTTTGGAGCCGGCGTGCGGTACGATATGTTCACGCTGGACTTCAACTACATCAACACCATCGAAGAAAACCATCCGTTAGCCGGCACAATGCGTTTTTCCTTGTTGATTGACTTAGGCAGCACAGCAGAGTGAGCCAGTTCAGGGTTCACTAAGAGGCGCGGGGTGCATTCCCAGAAATCGGTTCCGGAAGGCTGTTGGATCTTCCATACCCTGCTCAGTGAAGAGGAGAGAGACATACTCCCACGGTGTACAGTCGTATAGAGGCTGTGCTTGAGGCAATCGCCACCGGCAGAGTCGGGGTGCTGTTCCTGCGAGCTCTGTGCTCCATCTGAGAGGCACCGCCTTCTCCCCGCAACTCACGACCCATACGGGGCGATGTTCCAGCCACAAATGGTACGCCAGCAACGCT
>JANWXA010000024.1 GCA_025055465.1 Candidatus Kapaibacterium sp. | reverse complement strand
GAATCTGCGCTTCAAACTGGGACGGAATGTCCGCGCTGAACACGAGCGCGGAGTCGTCTGGCTACGGGATCCACAACAATGGAAGCTCCCGCGCAGCGGCACCGTTACCACGATGCTCATTGCTAAGGAAGACTACTACTTCGTATACCCCACCGAGTACCACCACTACGCACAACGCTACCGGGATAGCTTCCAGCACGGTGGGATTTCCCTACAAGAGATGATACTCCCCGTAGCTTTGTTGGAACCCCGAGTATAGGCAGGAGGTGGTCCCGTATTTTTGCACTTCGTCATGGCTTCCAGGCCCTCTATATAAGCACCTCAGCTATGAACGGCAGCGTTGAGGAATATATCTCCCGCAGCGAAGAAGACACCCTCCGTATAGCCCGTTCTTTTGCTCAGAGGCTCAAACCCGGCGACATTATTGCCTTCTACGGCGAGTTGGGTGCCGGGAAAACGGAGGTTATCAAAGGCATCTGCCAGTATTTCCACGTAGAAGAGCTCGTCACCAGCCCTACTTTTACCATCATCAATCAGTACTTTGGAAACTTCCCAGGTGGCCAGGAGGTGGTGCTCTACCATGTAGACCTTTACCGAGTCAAATCTGCGCGCGAACTCCAGGACATCGGCTTCGGAGAATGCGTTACCGCTCCCGACGCCATCAAAATGGTAGAGTGGTCCGAGCATGCTGACCACTTATTACTCCTTCCCCACTACTCTGTTTCGATTGACTTTGCCCCCGATTCCGAGACCTCCCGCATTATCCGGATTGGGCACGTCCAACCCACAGAGGCATACTAAATGCATGTCGCCAGTCGCATTTCCCGCTTGGGGACCGAAACTGCCTTTGAAGTCTTAGCTCGCGCCCGCCAACTGGAAGCCCAAGGGCATCACATTGTTCACCTGGAGATTGGCGAACCCGATTTCGATACTCCCGAAAACATCCGGGCCGCCGCAAAACGAGCTCTTGATGAAGGTTACACACATTATGGCCCTTCGCCAGGGTTGCCCGAGGTGCGGGAAGCCATTGCCTCATACTTTAACCGCACTCGTGGGGTCCAGCTCTATTCCGGCAGAGAGGTCGTGATCACCCCCGGTGCCAAGCCCATCATCTTTTTCGGGATGATGGCAACGCTGGAGGAGGGGGATGAGGTTATCTATCCCAATCCAGGCTTCCCCATTTACGAATCCGTTATCCGCTTTCTGAAAGCCGTCCCGGTCCCCCTCCCATTGCGTTTCGAGAAAGGTTTCCGCATAGACGTAGCCGATATCGAGGCTCGCATTACCCCACGCACGCGGATGCTTGTTCTCAACAGCCCCCACAATCCCACAGGTAGCGTACTGGGAGCGGAGGAGCTCCAACAAATTGCTGAACTCGCTCACCACCACAATCTCGTCATTTTCAGCGATGAGATCTACTCGCAAATTGTCTATGACGGAGTACGCCATATCAGCATCATCCAGTTTGACGGTATGAAAGAACGAACAATCGTTCTGGACGGCTTTTCCAAAACCTTTGCCATGACGGGCTGGCGTATCGGATACGGGCTGATGCCCGAACACATTGCAGAAGTCGTAGCAAAGCTGCAGACAAACTGCACCAGCTGCACGGCAACATTTACGCAGATAGCCGGCATCGAGGCACTCCAAGACCGAACCCTCCCTGCTGTGCAACACTTCGTACAAGAATTCCGTCGTCGGCGCGACGTACTCGTAGAAGGGCTAAACCGCCTGCCCAATATCGTCTGCGTACTTCCCCAAGGAGCTTTCTACGTATTCCCCAACATTGAGGCCACAGGAATGGGTTCACGCGAGTTTGCCGAAGCACTTCTCCTGGAAGCTGGGGTCGCTTGCCTCAGCGGCACAGCCTTCGGCTCGAATGGGGAGGGGTTCGTGCGGTTTTCGTACGCCAACTCTGTAGAGAACATCCAACTTGCTCTACAACGGATCGGGGAATTTCTTGCCCGCCGTGCCGAACGAGTGCCAAAGGCCAGAATCGGGAGCCCATGAGAACCCTTTTCAGGTTTGGACTCCTCCTGGCGATGCTACCCTTACAAGAGCTTTACGCTCAAGGATGGACACGCCTTGCCGGACGATTAGAGGCAGCCACACCTCTTGCCCTCGTACAGTCTTCCCGAACAGGACGCCTGTGGGCCAGCACAAGCGAAGCACTCTATACTGCTCCTACACTCGGGACAGCATGGAGTCTTGTTCCCTCCTTACCTTTCGGCGCTGGCACGACAGCGCTTGCCGTAGATGGAACAACAGAAGCCCTACTGGCAGCAACCCCCTACGGGCTCTGGCGAAGTACGGACGAAGGTATAACCTGGGCTCAGGTAAACCCTACCTTAACCGACCGGGGGACTCGGCTACGGGTCCACCCAGTCTATCCCAACGTGGTTCTCGGCATCCGCGGGCAAATGGTATGGCGCAGCACAAACGCCGGTGCTCTCTGGGAGCCGGTACCTCCCCCTCCAGGCTTCCTTTACGAGGCCTCTCCATTCGGAGGCTTTAATGACCTTCTTGCCTGGAGTAGCCGCGGACTTTTCCGCAGTACTGACGGAGGCATTACGTGGGAATCTGTCTCTACGGTGCTACCACAACAACCGGTTCGGAGCCTTGCTGTAACCAGCGGCATTGAACCCAGCCTTTGCGTGCTGTTCCCGACCGGGGTATACCGGAGCACCGACGGCAATACCTGGACCCAGACAACCTTACCGGCATCCATGCCTCATGTACTGTTCGCGTCCGGTACCACCGTCGTTGCCGTTGCTCCTGGGACTCTGCTGCTGCTGCGCGCAGACAACACATGGGCGACAATATATTCAGGCTTTACCGAACACATTACCGTGCTTCTACCTCTCGGTCCCGACCGCATGCTCGTGGGCTCAGAGTTACGCGGAGTAGAATTATACCGATGGTCTCCACATCCCCAGTGGCAGCCACTCCGTACCGGGATGGACACCCCACCCATCCTCCACCTTGCCTACTCCGGAACGGCCCTTGTGGTCGGGGGGCCCAGCGGTATCTTCTGGTCAGACACAGACGTAATGGGATTAGACAACGTAACACTCGCCCACCCCAAACCTGCTACCATCACAGGCTTTGCTCCCTATCAAAATGGAGTCATCATAGCAACGCGCATGGGGATATACCGCTACTTGCGCCCAACGGGCCAATGGTCGCGACTGGCCGAAGAGCTCCCGATCGTCGGAAGCATTGTTTCCATAAGTGCTACCAGCACCGGCGATACTATGGTTGCCGTTTCTGAATTCGCTGAATTACTATGCTCAACAGACGGTGGAGCAACATGGAAAGCCCCATCTTCCACCCCCCGGATAGGCAACGTCGCGGTTCACGGTAGCATCTTCTACGCTTTCGGTGAGGACGGCCTCTTCCAAAGCACGGACGCTGGCACAACATGGCAACCTCTACTTACATATCCTGGCAATGGCTGTCATCTCTTAGCCCTTCATCCCATGAATCCCCAGCTACTGCTCGCCAGCTCAACGTTGCCAGGTACCCGAACAGGGGCTCTCTACCGCAGTACCGATGGTGGGCAATCGTGGCAAGATCTCCCTGTCACAGAAGTCCTCGCACACGGGTTGATGACTCTCGCACCCGGAATGAGCCCAAACACCTGGTACGCAGGAACTCTTGAAGGTGAGGTCTTCCGTTCCACCAATGGCGGACTGACCTGGAGCTCGCTGGGAATCATCGGGGATGGACTCTCCGTCCAAGCGCTTCTAGAGTTCGGTACACAAGTTCTTGCAGGAACTCCCCGGGGACTGTGGTGGCAAACTCTGGTCTCTGTCCATAAGCCAACCGCCCCCACCGTACACATCCGTCGCTTCGGTCAATACTTGTTCATCGAGCTTCCCGAAGCAACTAATGCGTCTGTATGCTTTTTCGATATCTTAGGACGGTACCTCGGGAAGTGGCACGCTCCCAATCCCTCACGGTACATACCAATTCCTGCCCCCTCGGTCCCTGGACTTTACTGGCTGCGCCTCCAGACGGGAACAGGACAGCAACACATTGCGCTCCCCGTCTTCGAACCATGAGCCTCTCCGTGTGTATAATCGCCCGCAACGAAGCCTCTCATATTGCTGAAGCCCTGGAGAGCGTTAGGTGGGCAGACGAGCGTATCGTTGTGAACTGTGGCAGCACGGACAACACTGCCGAAGTTGCTGCTGCCCATGGAGCACAAGTCTACGACGCCGAGCATACCCCAAACCTGAACGTAAACAAGAACCACTGCTTCAGGCTAGCCCGCAGCGAGTGGATACTGTCTTTGGATGCCGATGAACGTGTTTCCCCAGCCCTGGCGGAAGAAATCCAGCTTGTGCTTGCACGTGGACCGCGGGAAAATGGCTTCTGGATCCCGCGTCGGAATTGGTACTTCGGGTATCCTCTCTTCCACGGGCGACAATATCCTGACTACCAGTTGCGCCTTTTTCGGCGTGGCTGCGCGCTTTTCCCCGAGCAGCATATTCATGAATACCTCGCCGTGCAGGGCCCTGTTGGGCACCTTCGGAATCCAATAGAACATTTCCCGTATAGTACCCTCTCGCACTACCTGGTAAAGTTAGATCGAGATACCAACTTCCAGGCCCAGTGGCTGTCAAGCCGATATGGCCGCTTCGGCATTCGCACCTTTGTTCGGCACGGGCTCTGGCGCTCCTTCAAGCGCTTTGTAGAGCGTTACCTCCTCTGGGGTGGTTTTCGCGACGGTTTCCCTGGCTTTTGGGCAGCATGGTTAGACGGGGTCAACACACTCGTCGCCGTGGCAAAGTGGTGGCATCTCTCACACCAGAACCAGGCTCATGAGCTTCCCCAAGCGAACCATCTATTGCGGTGAGCTCCGTTCCAGCCATGCCGGGCAGGAGGTTGTGCTCAACGGATGGGTGGCCCGAGTCCGAGACCTGGGTGGGGTCATTTTTATGGACGTCCGCGACCACAGTGGTGTTAGTCAAACCCTTATTCGCCCAGCAGAACAGCCAGAGTTGGCCTGTACTATCCGGGGTCTTACCCCCGAGAGTGTTATCTGGGTACGCGGGACCGTCCAGCTCCGGGAAAATCCGAACCCAGCTCTACCAACCGGGCAGGTAGAAGTTGTCATAGCTGAGCTCGGGCTCCTCAACCCAGCTCTTCTTCCCCCTTTCCCCATCAGCGACGAGATAGCATTGACAGAAGAAGTACGCTTACGCTACCGGTATCTAGACCTGCGACGCCCGCGTATGCAGCGCTACCTGCGCCTGCGCCACCAGGTTTACCAGCTTATTCATCGTTACTTTGACCGGCACGGGTTTGTGGAGATAGAAACCCCGATGCTCACGCGGTCCACACCTGAAGGAGCTCGTGACTTTCTGGTACCTAGTCGGCTCCATCCGGGACGCTTTTACGCTCTCCCACAGTCTCCGCAGTTGTTCAAACAGTTACTCATGATCGCTGGCTTTGACCGCTATGTGCAGATCGTCAAGTGCTTCCGCGACGAGGACCTTCGCGCCGATCGCCAGCCTGAGTTCACCCAGATAGACCTGGAGATGTCGTTTGTTAGCCGAGAAGACATACTATCCCTCACGGAAGGACTCTTTGCAGAGCTCTGGAGCGAAGTTCTGACCGTGGAACTCCCCACCCCCTTCCCACGGCTGACCTACAGAGAAGCCATGACCCGGTACGGGAGTGACAAACCCGACCTACGGTATGGGCTGGAGCTGCAGACCCTGACCGACATCTTTGCCGAAACCGAGCTGGGCATTTTCCGAAAGGCGGTCGCAGAAGGTCACACAATTGCCGGCCTACGACTCGAAGGGGGCGCAGCATATTCTCGGAAAGAATTGGAGGACTTGGCGGAAACAGTTCGCCCGCATGGACTCCCTGGCCTTATCTGGCTCAAGTACGACTCCTCCGGGTGGCAATCGCCCGTCATCAAGCACATCAGCGAAAGCGAGCGTGATGCCCTGCGGCAACGGCTCCAGCTACAAGAAGGCGACCTCGCTCTGCTGGCCGCAGCACCGTGGGAACCGTGTTATAGCGCCCTGGGGGCCCTCCGCCGCAAGCTCGCTGATCAACTTGACCTCATCTCTAAAAACAATGTATCCTACCGCATGCTCTGGGTCGTGGATTTCCCCTTGGTGGAGTACTCCGAAGCCGAAAGACGCTACGTTGCCCGGCACCATCCGTTCACCGCACCAATAGAGGAAGACCTCCCGCTGTTGGACACAGCGCCTGAGCGCGTTCGAGCCCAAGCTTACGACCTAGTGCTCAACGGCGAGGAAATCTGTGGTGGAAGTATCCGCATCCACACCGCCGAGCTTCAACAGAAAGTTTTTTCCATTTTAGGGCTTACAACAGAGCAGGTACAGCAAAAATTTGGCTTCCTGCTGGAAGCGCTGCGATACGGTGCCCCACCTCATGGCGGCATTGCGATGGGCTTGGATCGCATCATCATGCTAATGGCAGGAGCAGAAAGCCTAAGGGATGTGATAGCCTTCCCAAAGACCACCAGTGGACTCTCGTTAGTAGACGGAGCCCCTGCCTCCGTGGATCCAGAACAACTGGAGGAACTGGGTATCTGTGTACGCATGCCCGGTCAACTCTCATGAAACGCCGCCACTTCCTGCTACTTCTTCTAAGTACACCTCTGCTGCGTGCGCAGCAGCGACAGCGTGATGATGCTGAAGGAACTATTACACGGTTCATCTTAGCGCGCATGATGCAAAAAGCGGTCGCCGAACGCTGGGCAACCCTACCCATTGGGGAGTGCATGTGCCGTTTCGGAGAGCTGTTCGTCGGCACACTCTACGCCACCGGAACACTGGAAAGCAGTAACGGAATGGAAACATGCCGCGTGGATTTTACCGGCATGGATTGCTTCACTCTGGTCGAGGCAACTCTCTGCTTGGCACGAGCCCTCAAGTTAGGAAAGCCCTCCTATGAGGGCTTTGTTGAGGAAGTTCTCCGCACCCGATACCGAAATGGACAAATGATAGACTATACATCACGGCTCCACTACACAGCCGATTGGTTCCACGACAATGAACGGCGTGGTATACTCCGAAACATTACCCGCGACCTGGGTGGTATCCCCATATCCATTACCGTGTCTTACATGTCCCAGAATCCGCATCGATACCCGGCTCTACGAATCCATCCCGAATGGCTGCACCGCATTGCTGAAATAGAGCACCAAGTCAATTCCCGCCAGCATTGGTACATTCCGCGCAAAACAGTTCCCGCGGTCCTCGGCCGTCTACAGCCAGGGGATATTATTGCCTTCACTACCAGCCGCCGTGGGTTGGATTATGGACATATTGGGTTAGCCTATCCTTCCGACAGCAGCATATACCTCCTCCACGCCTCACAGAACGCCCGAAGAGTACTCGTAGACAAGCCTATAGAGCAGTACCTGGCCACCACTCCGACCCATACGGGCATTGCCGTCGCCAGAGCTCTGGAAGCAGGATAGAACAATGCAGTTGCCCTCCTTTCCACACAGTACACCCCAGATATCGCCGGGACATTGTCTTCTAATGGCGAAATGCCAGTCCACCTACCTACCTTACGAAACCCCCGCTGCAGTACCGCCAGGCACTACCCAAGCGAACCTGATTCCACACGGTTACAGGGATATGTATCAAACTGCCGCAGAGTCCTTCGGTCGTAGCGGCATAAGCCCCTCTGAGGAGATACTCCCCAATGTCCACTCTGTATAGAGCTCCCCGCAGCTTCGTCACCACAGCAGTTTTCTGCCTTATTTGCGCACCCTCAGTATACACCTGGTCAGGATCCTGGCCCCAACGCTGGGTCATCCCACTGGAAGGTGCTTGGGAAATGTCCACCGACAAAGGACATACCTGGTCAGTAATCCATCTACCACATGCATACTCGGGTACCCGGGTCTACTACCGTCGCACACTTCACATGGACAGTTCTGCCCTAGGTTGGCAATGGCATTTATCCACCCTGGGTTTAGGCGACATCGCTGAGGTTTTCATAAACGGACGCCACGCCGGGCAGCTTATAAGTTATGGCCTCCCCAATGCCTTGCCGCTGGCTAAATCCCTATGGAAGCTAGGCAGTAACACCTTGGAGCTCCGTCTGACATCGGGCAAGCTGCCGACCCCATTTCTCGGTGCACAGCGCCCTATAGGCTGCTTTCGAGAATTGATCTTAATGGGGAGCTCTCCGGTCTGGTTACAGCAGATAGAGACCTATACTACCGTAACGGCTGACGGGCGCATAGGGCAACTTTTCATTGCTCTCGGTGTTGCAGGAGAGGCAACTCTACCGCAACCTCTTTTGCTCCGTCTACGCCTCCTTCACGGCCAAGATACCATCGTGGTCACTGAGAAAACCGTGCCGCTCGCTACCCGTCTGCCTCAGGGGATCCGAACTTCCTTAGAGCTACCGACACCTCGGCTATGGTCTCCAGATAGCCCAACACTGTACGAACTCCGGCTTGAGCTATTACAGGGCAATAGTGTCGTTGACCGGGCCGTTGTCTCTGTTGGATTTCGCTCTGTTGGCATCGGGTACTCTGGGGACACCCTCATGGTGACCTGCAACGGTAAGCCACTGCCTTTGTACGGTGTGGAGTACTATAGCGCCACCATCCCGGCATCCCTGGCTCAAGAACGGGCAGAGATTTCCCGTCTCAAAAACCTCGGCATCAATGCCGTCCGCCTGCGTGGGATACCGCCACATCCACGATGGCTTCAGGCATGTGCCGAAGCAGGGATTGCCATGATCGTTGACATGCCCGTAACAGAACTCCCGCCGCCGCTGCTGCGCGATCCCACTCTCCGCTTCGCACTCCAACATTATTTCCGTTTATTATCACCGATATTGGGCAACCCTGCATTCCTTGCCCTTACCCTCTGGCAGGCTCTTACTGAACACCCCGCTGTCGGCACCTACATGCACGAATTGCAACAATGGCTTCAGAGGCGCAATATTTTGCTGGCGGCCGAACTCTACGGCAGAACACAGCCCACACTATCTCTTCAGTTCCCCGTCCTCTTTGTACGACTTCATCCTCCGTTTGTGGAGAATAACAACAGCCTACAGGAGCTGCTCCGCTGGCGCCGGTATGCCCATAACAGTGCGTTATTCCCCATCGGCGGCATTCCAATCGCTCCTGGTAGCCAGCGCGGCTACTTGATTCCATATTCAGAAGAAGCCCAGGCGCAAAAGATATGGGAGTTCCTCACCCTTTGCAAAGCTTCCCGAGCGGCCGGAGCCTTTATCTGGAGCTGGCAGGACTATGTTCCGTCATACCCTCTCATCAGCTTCCCCTTCGCCGCTCCCCACCTCTGCACTACAGGGGTCGTAGACACGGCAGCCACTCCGCGCCTATCATATACCGCCATCCAAGCGTTCCTCCGGGGGGAGTTAGAACCTCTCCTCGCCCCCGGAACACCCCCGTGGGGGAAACCGCCAGTCTATATGCTCTTAGGGGCTGCCACGCTACTCTTGAGCGGATGGCTCCTAAACCGGTACCCGCGCCTGCGGAGCAATATCTGGAGAGCTTTAGGCCATACTACTTCCTTTTTTGCTGACATCCGCGACGGTCGCTTTGTGGACCCCGGAACAACGCTGATGTGTGCTGGGACAATAAGCCTTATCGCAGCTCTTTTTGCTTCCCTTTTCCAGGAGTGGTTGCGGGCACAACCCCCTTGGATTATTCTTTTATGCCACCTCCAGCCGTGGGAGCCTTTACGCCAGGCAACAGCATGGGTTCTTACTCGCTTCTGGCCACGATTCCTCACCAACATAATTTTCTGGTTGCTCCTGGGTGTAAGCATTGCTACTGGGGTAAGCTTGTTTTCCCGCCTTGTACGCCGACGAATCTCATGGATGTCAGGATTTTCTGTATTTACCTGGGCCTCGCTTCCGTTGGCATTCCCCTCACCGCTGTTGCTCTTCGGCGAGCGGCTTGTCGCCGTGGATGCACTGAGGGTTTTCACTTGCAGTGTGTATGCATTAGTCCTATGCTGGTGCCTTTGGCGTGGGCTCCGCGGCCTCCAGATTTTACTCCGAACGCGATTGTGGAATACGCTCTTCGGTACCTTCTGGGTAACTGCCGTCGCAGGCGCCATCGGCTTCGGCATTTACGAGGTTGCTTACTCGCTGAGCACATACGTTGGATACATACTCAGCCTCTGGGACATACCCTAAGCTGCGTTATATCTTCGTCGCATTGCATGTTCCTTAGTAGAGTAGTGTCAGCGAGATGCCTCCAAAAAGCTTTCGAGCATTGACGGAACGGCAGCGCTGTGTACTGCAAGCATTGGTGCGCCTCTATATCCAGAGAGGCCGTCCGGTTGGTTCGCGTGTGCTGGCACGCCATCTTCGGCGCCGGCTCAATCTGAGTCCCGCCAGCATTCGCACTGTTATGGCAGAGTTGGAGGAGATGCATTACCTCACACACCCCCACACATCTGCCGGGCGGGTTCCAACGGACAAGGGCTATCGTGCCTATGTCGATAGCCTGACAGAAACAGAAACCCTAAGCGAGCATGAACAGAACATTATCGCCCGCGAGCTCCAGGCTCGCGAGAACCGTGATACCTTGCTCCAAGACGCCTCCCGTGTCCTGAGCACCCTTGCCTCCGCTATTGGAATCATTCGTCTTCCTGCACCAGAACAACTGATCATCCACCGTATAGAGTTTATCCAGGTAAGCTCTACACATTTGCTCCTCGTCTTGGTCCTTCAATCTGACGTTGTCCGAACATTTGTTGTTCAGAGCCCCCTAACCATTTCTCCAACCCACATTGAGCGCTTGTCGCAACTTTTGAACGAATACCTTGCAGGTCATTCTCTATCTGCCATTCCAGACATTTTGAGCGCGGTCCTCCACGATGTGCCGCCGCTTCCTGCCCCCCTCCCAGACCTCGTCCAACAGTCGCTCCAGCAGTTCCCACTTCTGCTCCAGCCCTCGTGGCAACTGTATGTTAGCGGGGCATCGCAGTTATTGCGCTACCCAGAATGTGCTACCGTAGAACATGCCCGCACAATCGCTACATGGATGGAAGAAAGCTCCATGCTGCTTCATCTGTTGACACGGTACGAGCAGCAACTTCAACATCAACCCATCTTCATTGGTATCGGACGGGAGCTGCGGGCTGCTACGTTGCAGGACTATACCCTGATTTTGGCGCGTTACCATCTCGGTTCAGCACAAGGCATTGTTGGAATTATTGGGCCAAAGCGCATGTTCTATCCGAAGGTTATTCCTATAGTTCGGTCCGTAGCCCAGCGCCTTTCAGAACTTTGCCTGCAGGCATAAAAGTCCAGAAGCTTTCGTCTATTAAACTGTTCACGAGTGTGTTGATTCAACGCCGACCGTTCCTCAACCATGCCATCCCAGTACGTACCGGGGGATAAGCAGATCCCCGACATGGCCGACAAGATTCGACAGACCTATCTTCAGCATGAGGAAGAACACCCCCTCCCCATAGTAGAGTCACCAGAAGCTGCACCGAGCGACTCCGTAGCGGAAATAGCACCCCCTGTTGCTGAGCTCTCTCCAGACACTGATGCTGCGCAGCTCCGGAAAGAATACGAAGAACTTCACGACCGCTACATTCGCCTTGCGGCGGACTTTGAGAATTACCGTAAACGCATGCTACGAGAACGGGAAACCTGGGCAGAAACCCTGACCGAACAACTCCTTCTCCAGCTCCTCCCCATCATAGACCAGCTTCAAATGGCGTTGGAAACCCCTTCCTCTTCCACGGAGGTACTCCGACAGGGAACCGAGCTTATCTACCGAAATATACTCAAGTTGTTAGAGCAGCTTGGGGTCCAACCAATAGAGACTTCTCCTGGGGAGCCTTTCGATATCTACCAACACGAAGCCGTGCTCCGTCTGCCTTCGGAGATTCCAGAAGGGCACATCATCAAAGAGTTCCAGCGTGGATACCGTTTCCGAGATCGCATACTGCGGTACCCGCGGGTCGTTGTCTCCGCCGGTCCACAGACAGACCACAGCGTCCCTCACGCAGATCATCCGCCAGCAAGCTCACCGGAAGCATCTTCATAAGCTATGCGTGACTACTACGATATTTTGGGGGTTTCTCGCTCTGCGACGCTGGAGGAAATCAAAGCTGCTTACCGAAAGCTGGCACTACAGTATCACCCGGATCGAAATCCCGGCAACAAGGAAGCAGAAGAGCGCTTCAAAGAAGTTGCCGAAGCTTATGCCGTCTTGAGCGATCCGGAAAAGCGAGCACTCTACGACCGTTACGGACATTCCGGACTTCAATCCGGAGGAGCTGCTGCACCACACTTTTCAACCTTGGAAGATGTCTTCCGCTATTTTGCTGACCTTTTGAGTGATGATTTCTTCGGAGGCCTCTTCGGCAGCCCGTCCTCAGAGACCCGGCATCGCACACAGAGCGAGCCCGGCACGGATATCCGAATCCGGCTACGCCTATCCTTAGAGGAAATCGCTCACGGGGCCGAGAAGACAGTAGAACTTTCCCGCTGGAACTCTTGCTCGGCCTGTGGCGGAAGCGGCAGCCGTAGCGGAAAAACCCAGATGTGCCCTCAGTGCCACGGACGTGGCGAAGTACAACACGTCAGCCGTTCCCTATTCGGACACGTGATCCAGATCGTTACCTGCTCCACGTGTGGTGGAAGCGGTCAGCTCTTGATCGACCCGTGCCCCAAGTGCCATGGTGGCGGACGAGTCCGAGAGAAAGCAACCGTCACGGTTCGGATTCCACCAGGGGTTGCTGAGGGCTATTATCTTACCCTACGGGGTGAAGGCAATGCTGGTCAGCGAAAAGCTCCCACGGGCAATCTCATTGTGATTATCGAAGAAGTCGAACACCCGCTCTTTCAACGGGACGGGTCAGACATCCACGCCACTCTGACTGTCAGCTTTGCCGAGGCCGCTCTCGGTGCAACCGTAAAAGTACCAACCATTTGGGGAATCACCTCCATCCAGCTCAAGCCCGGAACCCAACCCGGGGCAACCATTCGCCTCCCTGAACAAGGTCTACCTGCTATTGATAGCCACAAGCGTGGCGACCACTACGTGCACATCTCAATCTATGTTCCAGAACAGCTCACAGCTGAAGAGAGGAAGCTGTTGGAGCAGCTCGTCCAGCACCCCAACTTCCAGCCCCCGGGACAACGTAATGCCAAGTTCCGCCGTTCTAAGGGCACCCTTTGGGGAAAGGTCCGGGAAACCTGGTCTCCGTAATGCTCCTATGGGACAAGCTTCAACGGTCTCTGGGCATCAATCGGCGAGAAGCGTGGGCGGTAACGGCCATCTTGGGCTTCCTGGCGCTGGGAGCTCTCCACCGCTGGTTCATCCAGCCGCAACCCATCATCACATCAGCTCAGCTTCGCCACCTGCTGGATAGTATAACATGGGTTCAATACGACACCCTGGCCAATACCCCAGCATCTATCCCCCAGAAAGATTCGTCGCCCGACACGACGCGGGTTCAGAGGCAGTCCCGCAGCTTACCTCCTACGGCCTCCGTCAACATCAATATCGCCACGAAAGCAGAGCTAATGAGCCTTCCCGGCATAGGAGCAGTCATTGCCGAACGCATCGTAGAATACCGCCAGCAAAAGCCCTTTGAAACTCCGGAGGAACTCCTGGAAGTAAAGGGTATCGGGCCGAAAAAGTTCGAGCGTATCCGTCCCTACGTTCGCGTAAAGTAAACACTGTGTTTGTTGGCGCTACCCATATCACCCCTGCCATCCTCTGGGCAGCCTCAATAGAGTATACACACCGCGGACTCCGCCTCCACACCGTCGAACGCATTCCGCTTCAGCATTCCGAAAGCCCAATGGTAATGGCTCACACCGCAATAAGACAATGGGTATCCACTCTGCCTGCGCTCCCCAAAGAACTTCGCGTAGCACTGTCCCCAGAACTGGCAGCACTCCTACACACGTTTCCCATCGAGGCGGATGCGGCAAATATCCAGTCCCTTCCAGGCATTGCCGAATTCGAGCTACAGCAATTCCTCACAGACTATGACCGCCAGCACTACGCTACTTTTATCCTGCCGCTCGGTGCCGGAAAGAGGGCCCCGCTGCAAGGGATAGCAATCACTTACAACAGGAACGAGATCGAGCTGCTTCGAGCCCACTGCTTGCCAGACACTCCAACAACGCTGATCATGCCCGACCTGTTCGCCATACCTCCCCTCTGGCGCTACACCTACCCGGATTTACTGGAAGAACGGGTTGTCCTACTCCACGTCCAACCACCGTACCTGGACACCATGGTTCTTGCCCATGGGTGCCTCGCTACTTTCCGAACCGTCCCCCTGGAGGAGGCACCGCCACTGGCCATGGCACAGCAATGTGCACAATACCTCACAGAGCTCCTGTCCGATGATATCCCACAACCTGCAACCGTGTTCGTCTTTGGGCAAGTCGTTAGCAGCGCACTGATAG
>JANWXA010000249.1 GCA_025055465.1 Candidatus Kapaibacterium sp. | reverse complement strand
GTCTACGGCCTGGCGCTGCGCCTGCTGGACGCCGATGTAGATTTCGGCCTCCAGCGGCGCAGATTCCAAGACGAACGTCAGTACATCCGTAGGGTGGTCATGCTGCAAGTACTGTCGGTTGAGCTCCTGGATGGTCCGGTCATCAGCCAGGATGATGCGGACGGTGGCTGTGCCGATACCTTCCTGCTGGAGCACGAATCGGACGGCTTCGCGGAGGAGTGCCCTCGGCATAGGGTAATTGGGGAGCCCGGCACGATATGTGGAGATCCGAAGCGCCATCGCTTCACGAAGGAGCCAACTCCGTCCGAACGAGCCAACCGTGCCAGTGCTCTGCCCATACCGTAGGCTTCCAGGAGGCGAGCGAGAGAGAGAAGCGAAAACCGGGCATGGAGAGGACGCACGTATGGAACTCACCTCGTTCCCCACAAGGGTCCACTGAAGGCAGCAAGGAATCCAGGAGGGCCAAGACATACGGGCGTCCTAGCCACCAGGGATCAACACAGCGGGAATCTACACAGGTCAGGACAGCATGGATGCCAACTCGAATGGCTTCCCGAGCCAGTATGGCGCTCGGTTCTCCCCAAAGCGGGAAGAGTAGCTCCACTGCCAGCGGTGCCAGAATCTGCTCACGGTATCGTCGCACATCCTCCAGGAAGATATCCCCGAAGGCAATCGCTCGGCAACCGAGGTTGTGCAAGAACGCGCGGAGGCGCCGGGCATAGAGCTCGTTGGAGGGCTGCTGCCGGAAACGCAGGAGTTGGAGCGGGAGGCCCAAAGCCTGTGCCTGCTGCGAGAGCGTAGGTACTGGAATCCCGTGGAAGGCAACGATCGGTGGGTTACCGACGACAGTGCTGACGAGACCTGCGACTGGCATCCCTTGCTGCCGCAGCCGCAGCAGTGTGAGAGCGCTGTCCTTCCCCCCGCTCCACGCGATCCAGATGCCCGCGGATGGTGTCATTCGCCGATGATTTTGACCAGGACCCGCTTCGGGCGCTGGCCATCAAACTCACCGTAGAAGAGCCGCTCCCATGGCCCCAGATCCAGGCGTCCGTTAGTAATGGCGACCACGACTTCACGGCCCATGATGGTACGCTTCAAGTGGGCATCGGCATTCGTCTCGCCTGTGTCGTTGTGGCGATACTGCGAGTACGGCTTTTCGGGGGCGAGCTGCTCCAGCCATGCTTCAAAGTCAGCGTGGAGGCCGGGTTCGTCGTCGTTGATGAAGACGCTAGCGGTGATGTGCATGGCGTTGCACAGTACCAGGCCCTCGCGGATACCGCTTTCCCGGACGCATTCCTCCACCATAGGCGTGATGTTGATGAAGGCTCGTCGTGTGGGTGTGTTGAACCAGAGCTCCTTGCGGTAAGTCTTCATCGCCAGACTCTTCGGCTACGTAGGACTCAGGACTATCCGTAGTAGAGCATGCTGGAGAAGGTGACGGCAGAGTGAGTTTCGGCCTCGTACCACTGACGGTAATCAGTCAGGACACCGTACCGTGGTTGCAGAGCTGCCAGGAGGGTGTAGACCGGCGACAGCCCGCAGATACGGTACCGGTCCTCAACGGCAGCGATGAGGCGGAAGTACTCCTCAGCGTCAGCGCGGCGCATAGCGGCGATAAGGGCGCGGTCATGCTGCTCTACTTCGGGGAGTAGGAGGCGTGCATCAGCGTCATCACCGAATTTGCGTCCAATGTGGGCCATATCGGCGCTGGCAATCCAGAGCGTACGCCGTCCTGACGATGCGACGATTTCCCGGAGGGTGCGGATGGCATACCGCAGAGCGCTGTCGGCACTCGGCGAGCGGCGCTGTGGGATGAGGTCGCTAAAGGACGTCAGCAGTATTGGGAAGAGCTCCACCCCGTTGCCAAAGAGATGCTGGAGGAACACGACCTGAAACTCCAGCGAGTGTTCGGGCTTGTGAGCAAGGTCGGTATCAGTCACCACAACGGGGCAAGCCTCTACGAACTGCCGGACTAGCGAGCGGGCTGTTGGCATCGTCCCTTGCGGCGTTTGGAAATCCTTCTCCGTGAC
>JANWXA010000248.1 GCA_025055465.1 Candidatus Kapaibacterium sp. | reverse complement strand
AGCGCTGATGCTCCATATCCCGCAGTCGGAGAACCATTCCAGCTCAGAGGCAATGGTATAAACGAGGCCAGAGCGTTCCCGGATGCGCTGGTACAGTCGGGAGCCCCACCCTTCGCCCAGTAGGAAATTGAGGAGTGTTACCGCTGAACGCTCGTTAGGGGACATCTTGGGTAAGAGGCGGGCGAAGAGTATATGAGCTTGGTGAAGAGGGCGTTGGAGCGTCCGTTCCTGAGCAGGTTGGGGGGCTGGAGGAAAGCGTGGTGGCAGGGGCTCCCGCAGTTGTGGGATGTTACCGAAAGCGTAGGCAACGGCTGTAGCGGCTTCTTCTGGTACTACGTCTCCAGCTATGGTAACCAGTATGCGCTCGCCAACGTAGAAACGGGAGTGAAAGGTGGCAACGTCTTCAAGAGCAATGCGCTGCAGGCTTTCCGGAGTTCCAGCGATTGGCATCCCCAGAGGATGGTTGCCTAAGAGCAAGGTTTCGGCCTGCTCGTACAACACCTCCTCAGGGTCGTCAGCGTAGGTAAGTATTTCTTCGGCGATAACACGCCGCTCCCGCTCCAGTAAGTGTTTAGTGAGTCGTGGATGCATGAGTTGGGTGGCGATCAATTTCATGACTTGCGGAACGTGTGGACGCAAGGTTTGGGCAGAGTAGCAGACGGCCTCCTTGGTGGTGTACGCATTAACCTCGGTCCCCAGTCGTTCGAATGCGAAGGCCAATTGTCGGGATGTATGTCGCTGAGAGTATCCAGCCACGAGATGTTCCAGCAGGTGAGCAAGTCCATTGAAAGAGGGGTCTTCGTCTCGGCTCCCGGCCAGGACCCACACGCCGAGCGCCACAGAGTATGCCGAAGGGATGTGCTCGGCAATGATGCGGATCCCATTAGGGAGTTCCCAGCGCTGCCGCAGGCGGCCGGCGGGGGGCAGGGTCAGAGTGACACTACGGCGTCGCATTCTCGTTAGGGATGCTCTGCGCAAGCTCCAACTCTACAAACTCTACCCGGCGCTTCGACGTTTTCAGAACACGACACGTGTAGGCTCCAAGCTGGCATCGGCTTTGCTCAGGGGGAATACCCCCCAGGAAAGTGATTACCATGCCACCAACGGTATCATATTCGGCTGCTTGTGGTAACGGCGCAGGAAGGTATTCATTGACATCGGCAATTGCAGCCGTGGCCCGTACAAGGAAGCGTCTGTTATCGAGAGACTGCACGGGGGGGAGCTCTTCATCGTATTCGTCCTGAATTTCGCCCACGAGCTCTTCTAAAATGTCTTCTAAGGTCAGTAGCCCAGCGGTTCCTCCGAATTCGTCTACTACAATTGCCATGTGCACGTGGCGGTGCTGCATGGTGCGCAAGATGCGTTCGATGGGCTCGTTCTCCGGCACGAAGTATGCTGGGCGGAGAATATCCTCCAGAATGATAAGGTTTCGATGTTGCAATAGCCGAAGCACGTCCCGGGCATAGACGATACCGATAATGGTGTCCAGGGAGCCTTCATAGACCGGCATGCGGGAGTACCCTTCCTCCAGAAAGAGCTCCACTATGCGTTCGCTGCTCATTGAGCGTTCGATGGCCACGATTTCTGTCCGCGGAACCATGATCTGACGTGCCGTCACCTGAGGAAAGCGCAATACGTTTTCCAATAGTGTCCGTTGCTGGGGATCTAATTCCGCTTGTTCTCGTACGACGTATCGGAGTTCTTCCGCGCTGTGTAACTCAGCATCCCGAACTGGGTGGAGGCCTAAGGCCCGTAGGAGCAACCAGGACAATCCATTAAGGGTAGCGATGAGTGGGCGGAAGACTAAGAAAAAACCATGCAGAAAGGGGCCTGTTGCTATGCTTATTGCCCTGGGATGTTGGATGGCGATGGATTTCGGTGCCAGCTCGCCCAACACGATGTGCAGCGTGGTGATAAACAAAAAAGCTATGGGGAGAGCGATACTGTGGGCTGCTTCTGTGCTGAGAGGCAGTCCAAGAGCATCCATTGTTGTTGTCAGCATCCGGGCGACAACAGGTTCACCAATCCAGCCAAGCCCCAAGC
>JANWXA010000247.1 GCA_025055465.1 Candidatus Kapaibacterium sp. | reverse complement strand
GCCTCGTACTACATAGCGTTCCGTTGGATACTATCGAGCTGGGTCTGTGGAAGCTGCGACTGCGCTACCTGCGCTCTCCGTTTTTGAATGGAGCCCTGCCCTGCCAGCTCCTGGGTTATGACTCTGGTGTAGCTGTGATGCCGTTACGGGGATGCCTCCTCTCGTTGGGGCGGGACTTTCCGGCAGAAGCGCTTCCCCGTCTTGGGGATACCGTGTGGCTGGAAAGTTCTTTCTCGCCCCCACTCCCTTTTCCGGTAGAGCAGGTTTGGAGTGGTACCCCACGCCTGGTTCGGGATGGACGGCTTAGTATCGAGGCTGCTCGTGAAGGGACCACATCTTCCCGCTTTCTTCATCGGCGACGAGCACGGACGGCTGTAGGTATAACCCGGCAAAGAGAGCTTGTGCTCGCTGTTGTTGAGCAGAATCAAAGTTCTGCTGGGGCTACAGTAGCGGAATTAGCCCAGTGGATGCGGCGCCTGGGGGTATACCAGGCGCTCAACTTAGATGGGGGCTCCTCGTCGGGATTGTACCTGCATGGTGGAGCATCTTTCGGCAACGACTTTCCCGTGGCCTCTGCCCTGGCAGTCATCCAGCGGATGTATCGTCGCTCTGTTCCGTAGTTACGGTGAAACCCTCTGCAGGAAGTGTCGGGAACGGTCGTAGAGCCAGGCAATTATGGGCTTGCGCCCGACGAAGATAGTGGCCTCTACTGGCAAACCTTTGCGGAGCTGAACGCTATAGGGCAGAGCAAAAGGCTGACGTGCCCGGATGACGGGGCTATCCAGAGAAGCCCGGACGCGATATGCCAGGGTATTGGTTTCAACGGAAATGTCTTCGGCAACGCTCTCAACTTGACCCCAGACGGGTTCCCATTGTCCCAGGGGGAACCCGGAAACAAGGTAGCGCACCCGCTGTCCGGGACGCACAAGGGCGATATCCTGTGGCCACACGAGCAGCTCTACCTCCAGCCTGGCATCGGGCGAGATGGTTAGCAGCTCTTGACCTGCGGCTACATATACCCCCGACTGCTGGATAGCAAGATGAGTAACTTGGCCATCAGAGTTGGCAGTTATAACGGTTTTGCTCAGGCGCTCTTGCAGCAACTTACTTTGTTGGCGTAGTTCTTGAAGGCGATGTTCTATTGCTTCCAGTCGTTGTGCCAGTTCTTGGCGGTGAGATTGTACGTATTGGAGGGCTCGGAGCTCCTGGAGGCGGACTTCCGTAAGGGCAGCCTCGTACTCTTCAGTGCTGGCAAATTGTTCTTTGTGAAGGGAAGCAGTCCGCTCCCACCGCTTGACAAGGCTTTCGTGGTGTCGGGCGAAAAGCTGAAGTTCTTTCCGAATCAGTTCGGTGAGGGTGCGGGCAAGGGGTGTTTCCCAGCGTGTATGAGAAGGCAATTGCAACAGCATCTGGGAGGGGGTACCGCTACTGGGCAGCATGCGAGCAAGGGTGGAGAGCTCCCAAAAGAGCTGCTCTTCGTGCCGTAGCTCCTCTTGTACAGCGTGCAAGCGCACTCGAAGTTCACTATCCCGGAGGCGCATGAGAGTATCCCCGCGCTGCACGCGCTGGTGGAGGCGAATAGGCACATCTTCCACGAGGCCGTCGAGAGGGCTACGCAGGACCTGCGGGGGGACAAGGGAGCGAGTATATCCTCGGCTCCGCACAACGATATCCAGCTCTGTCAGGGCCGCCCATACGGCAGCGACCACTACGGCAACAGTCAAGCCCCAGAACAGCCACAGTCCTCGAGCTGATGGACGCACTAATTGTGTTTCCAAGCTTTCTGGGAGCTCCTCGGCGGGCAGGAGCTGATGTTCTAACTCTTCCCAACGGGGTCCATGGCGCTGGTTCATGCTGGTACCGAGATTCCTGACGGGACCGAACTCGTGTACCGCTGCCACATGCGTGCGTAGATTCCATTACGGCGTAGGAGATCCGGGTGTGTTCCTATTTCGGGAATACGACCGTTGGATAGAACGGCGATTGTATCGGCTATTTGTACAGTGCTGAGGCGGTGTGCGATTACTACAATGGTTAGTCCCTCCTGCTGGAGCTCCTGCAGGAGCCGCAACA
>JANWXA010000246.1 GCA_025055465.1 Candidatus Kapaibacterium sp. | reverse complement strand
AGGATACCAACCCATGAAGCGGGTGATTATTCTGCATGGTCCCTTTGTCGGTGTGTTTCGGCAGCACCGCTGGGACTTGCGATGGAAGAGCACTCTGGAAGTGCGTGCTTTTTTTTTCGCCATTGCTCAAGATTATCGAATTCGTGGTACAGATGAGCTGCGGTGGCGGCGTCTGCGGGCCTCGCTGAACGCGCATCTCAATTCGGAATGGAGAATCGGATTTTTGCGTAGCTTTGTGAGCGTGATATATCGGTCAGCGCTCTTCCAATCGCCGCTGCTTGTGCGGCATGAGTATCGGGCAGAAATAGGGACTGCTGTGAGAGAGTTGCCGATGGCTCTCTTTGCCTATTGGGAGCAACTCTTTGATGACCTGGCCCGCCCCTTCCCCCATCCTTCCCGGAGCATTGGGGTTGGGCTTCGCTGGTACGCAGATAAGTAACCATGTCAATAGAATGCTGAAGGAGGAAGCCATGAAGCGGAATACCGTGCTTCCCATTGTCGTGATGTTACAAGCGGCTCTTGTTGCTTCTGCCTTTCCCTTGCCGTGGATATATGGATTCGTGGAAAACCGGGGGCAGTGGGAGATTCCGTGCACTTACCTCTATGCGAGGCCTGGTCTGATCGCTGGGGTAACCCCAACAGGGCTGGTGTTTGACGTTTACGACCAAGCTGTTGAGGTCCTTCCCCATGGGCGCTACGAAGTACCCCAAACACGAATCCACCGGAAAGGACGGGTAATCTGGATGGAGCTGGAAGGGGCGGTGCCGGGAATAGCACACACGCAACTTGTGGAGCCCGCGGTGCTGCACTTCTTTCGCGGGAATTCTTCCCAGCGTTGGCAGACTAACATCCCCGTTGCCCGGATGGTGGAGTTATCCGATGTCTACCCCGGTATTACCCTCCGTCTCTGGGGTTTGCCAGAAGGGCCTCGCTACGACTTCGTGTTGCAACCGGGAGCAGATCCTCGACAGATTCGATTATGCTTCCGCGGCGCCGACCGTGTAACCGTTGAAGCCCAAGGAACGGAGCTGCGGCTATATGAGGCCGATAAGTCTATCCTGCTCCATGCGAATCTGCGGGCATATCAGGAGGTTGGACAGCGGCGTAGGGATGTCCCGGTTAGCTTTGTGTTGCAGCCCGCCGGGGTCGGGGTCTACCGTGTTTCCTTTGCTGTTGGGGATTACGACCCGCGATATCCTCTCGTGATTGACCCGATAGTATATGCCACGTGCATAGGTTCTGGCTCTGATGAACGTGCTCCGTCCTTATACCGCCTCGCTGATGGCTCGGTCTTGACGGTTGTACAAGCGGAAGAGCTCAGCTTTCGGATGACGCCGGGAGCTTACGACACGACCTACAATGGGTTGACAGATGTCGTCGTGGTCAAACTGGATGCTATGCTGCGGCAGCTCCTCTTTGCGACGTATCTGGGAGGCAGTGCTTCAGAATTTCCCGCACTTGTTGGAGTGGATGCGAATGGGGAAATCTTTGTGGGGGGCTCTACGAATTCTACGGACCTCCCTGTGCGGAACGCGTATCAACAAACTCTCCGGGGCGGAGTGGACCTGTTCGTAACAAGGCTCGTCGCGCAGGGCTCTCAATTGCGTTGGTCTACATATGTTGGCGGCAGCAGCGACGATATTGCTGTTACAGGTTCTGTACGACGAGATGGTATTGTGGTGTTGGCTGGACGGACGCAGTCGTCCAACTATCCCACAACTTCCGGAGCCTACCAGCGCACATATAACGCAAACTGGGATGCCTTCATAACCGGCTTGAGCAACACTGGGGCTTCACTGAGCTTTTCTACGTACTTGGGTGGCTCGGATAATGAGACGGCGTGGAGTGTGTACACCGATCCCGAGGGCTATACATACGTGTGCGGTGAGACCTCCTCTTCTAACTTCCCGAACTATCCTGTGCCCACTATAATGAACCCGGGCAACCGTCCCTATGATCGAGACTATAATGGTGGGGTTCGGGACGCTTTCGTTGCTAAATTTCGTCCGACAAGCGCGACGTTGCAATATTCTACCTTTCTCGGAGGGGGACAGGAAGACTATGCTACGGGGGTT
>JANWXA010000245.1 GCA_025055465.1 Candidatus Kapaibacterium sp. | reverse complement strand
GTACGTGTGAGAAAAAGAATATCGCCATAGCTGCTGCGTACTCATTTGTACCGGTGTTGTCAGGGCAATAGTCAGAAGCCATTCTGGTAAGGGACGGTACCAGCTTCCTACTGCTAATCCTGCACCGGAGAGCCAGTCAGTGATAGTCAGGGTGTCAGGAGCAGACCACGGATCGTGGAGCTCGGTTACTCTCTCAGTGCGGAAAAGCCCAAAGTGATACCGGAAAGTCACGCCGAGGCCGAAGTTGGAGGATAACTGGGTTGCTGCCCCGAGATGGGCTACCGTTATCCCTCCCGTAGCGAGCATGCGATAGCTTCCGTCTAAGCTATCCTGGGGTAGCCTGGCTTCGATGGGGACCGCAACGGCGGCATTGACAGAACTAAGTGGGTAGAAACCTATGCTGGCACTCCATCCCTGTGCTGTGTCTATAGCGAAGATCGCCAGCAAGCCTTCTACCTTTCCGTTGTTTTGGGCTCGAGTCTCTGTGGGGCTGGAGATAGCCTGCTGACGGAAACGGTAGCCACCCTGCAGCCGAGTAGAGCGGACGAAAGTCCAGAGAGCTGGGTTAACAGTGCTGATGCCAGATTCCGAGACAAGCGCCACTCCTATGGAGGCAGCTCCATCGTAAAGGGCCCCTACACTTGGGTGGAGATCTCCAACACCGAAAACGGAGTAATTCGAGCCTCCCTGTGCCCAGGCAAGCATGCCTACAAGCATAATGCCACCGAGAGGACTCCACTTCATGGTTGGGGACGTCGCGAGTAAACGATAAATAGTTGTGGTTCTAATGTCCCGGAACGGATGAAGGTCAGGCGATCCAGATGTCCGTAGAGCTCGGTGGCGGGTAAACTTATCAGGAATGTCCCACGCTGCTGCTTTCGAAGCCAATACTCCAGTGGGGGGGCAATCTGTTTGCTTATGTAAGCTCTACTGGTGGCATCGTAAGTTGCTGTGAGCCCCGATGTCCATGGGGAGGGTATGGTGTCAGAAGGGGTTATGATGAGCATCCGTGAGCGTTCCCGATTTCCTGTCCAGCAAGCGGTTGTATCCAGGAAAAGGCGGAGTTCTGCACGATGGATTGCTGCCAACGGGGGTAGAGCATCCAGCCGAATACGGAGGACGGGCACGTATTGGATCCCAGGTTGGAGGACCAGGTAGCGGATTGTATCAGCCTCGACAGGCGAAATAAAGCTGGCTGCATAGCCAGCAGTTAAACGGATCGTATCTGCGGAGTCGGCCGAGGGGCGGTATACGACTTCTAACATTGGCACGGGGCGGTCCAGGCGGCCAATTGCCTGCGTGGCGAAGGAGCGGACTGCAGTGGCTGTACCTGCAGGGATGAGAGCAATACCGTAAATCTGTCGGCGGAGTACACTATCGGCCTGGAAGCGAAGCCATTCGGCAATGAGTTCCCGTCCGGCGCTGGTGAGCTCAATACGAAGAGGTTCAGCGGTGTCCCTCAATGGGATGGGGTCATTCCATACCCCGACTTCTGTTGGGTCTATAACACCAGCGTCACCGGTGGCGAACAGGGTATCCCATGTTGCTTTAGGTGTCCATGGACGCAGGACTTTGTGGACACGCATGGGGACAAAAGTTGCCCCACCGGTGCTATCTCCCAGCGTATAGCGTTCGGGGGTTAGCAACAGCGACACTTCCAAAATGTTGGTGGCTGTGATGTGGGGAAGGGTGTCCGGAATGTTAGTAAAACGTAACAGCGTCCGCGCCTCCAAGTTATGGAAACGTCCGATGTAGAGAACACCGCTGTTGAATATTGGCTGCTGCCAACGCTCGGTGATGGCGGCTTCAATCAGAAGGGTATCCTGGGAGGAAAGTGTGGTGGGTTGGGCTGTGTCGGGCAGGAACTCTGCCCCGACGGGCGAGGGCATGTCGTTGCATCCCCCGGACACGGCGGCAGCAATAACAAGGGCGGCTACCACCGCTAAGTGGCTCCATGAGAACTGCTGGGTAGATGGGGTCATGCTATGGCCTGCAACATCCATGAGGATGCAAAAATGCGAAAAGCTGTATGCTACCTGGAGCAGTGACGGAGCGAGGGCTTCCTTCGTCTTCTTGAAAAATTTCCTGCATCGGAGG
>JANWXA010000244.1 GCA_025055465.1 Candidatus Kapaibacterium sp. | reverse complement strand
GCCAAGCCCCAAGCTGGCGAAGGTAATCCCAAGCTGAGTGGCGGAAAGGTACTCGTCCAAATGGCGGCGCATGTGGAGGGCGAGACGTGACAGCAGTGCCCAGCTCCGGGGCTCGGCCTGTAACTGTGCCTCCCGTACCTTCACTAAAGCGAACTCTGCAGCCACAAAGAGGGCGTTCAACAGTACTAAGGTAAATGTGAGCAGGAGCCCGCTGAGCATTACTCAGCAGATGGGCTTACCGGACGGATGTTCCATAACTCCAAGCTACGAAACCGTAGGGGACGTTCCAAGTGGTGTTGCAAGTACTGCGTGAGCCCCTGGGCTAAACGGTGGGCAAGCTCTGTCGGGATGTCTACCTGGGATGCCAGCTCCAGCGGTAGACGCTGCAGGGTGCGCAAGAACTCTACCTCGGCTGTTTGGAGCACGGTCCCTTTACTGTGGTGCGGAAGTGGAATGAGCGCACCGTCGTCTGTGCGAAATACAAAGGACAGAGTAGGTTCGCTTGCTGTTGTCTGTAACTGGAGAGAAGGAGCAAATCCTAGCGCGCTTGCCAACCGGAGAAGGAAGGCGATGGCGACTGCAAACGGTGTGTGTGTGCTCTGCTCAACGGCGCGCAGCGCCTGCACCAGCAAGGAGTAGAGGGCCGGATTGGGTTCGTCAGGTTGTTGGGTCAGTAACATACTCTCAACGATAAGAAATGCCGCCGCCGTGGGCTCTATGGATGACCGTATTCGGGGGAAGCATTCCTGCAATTCTGCCGTTCGTACCAGGAATACCTCCCGTCGTGGACTACGGTAAAAAGCAAGGTATGTGTGGTTAGGAACTTCTAGCACTGCCCTATGGGACGAGCCAGCAGTACGGGCCCCCTTTGCTAATACTGTGCATTTGCCAAATTGCTGCGTGTAAACAGTAGCCAGGAGGCTGGTATCACCGAACTGTCGCGTTCGCAACACAACCGCTGAACTCTCCACCAACATCGTGCAAGGAATGTAGCCGTAGCTGTTCTAATAGACGTAGAGATACCCCGGAATTGTTCCCCGCGCGGATTCTCCTTTTGTACCCAACCCAAAAAGAAAAGGGGGTGAGCAGGCAGCTCACCCCCGCGTAGGGATAGCCGCAGGGCGCTCTACCGAACGTATACGAAAGGCTGGGCCAGCGTAACACCAGCAGATTCCAACCTTATGGCATATATGCCCGGTGTGAGACTAAGCGGTTCCAGAGAAAGGATAAGCGTTTGTTCGCCGACGACCGTTCCATCCAGCACGGTTGCAATCCTGCGCCCGTAAGAATCGTAGAGAGTTAGCTGGGTTGGAGCATGTCCCGGTGTTGCAAAGTGGATAGTAATTATTCCTGTTGTAGGCATTGGCGTGATGCGCCGTAGGAGGTATCCGTCCTGCGTTGCTGCTTCGGATACGCTTACGGGAATAATGTCAATGTCAGCCTCATTGCTCCAGACCTCCCCACACTCGTTCCATACCTTGCACCGGTAGCGCCCTCTATCGTTTCTCCGCGCTGGGTCAATAACATACGTGTTACTTGTTGCTCCTGGAATATCCTGTCCATCCTTTTGCCACTGGTAGTTCAGCGGGAGTTTGCCTGTGGACTCAACCCGTAACACGACCCGCTGGCCTTCCTGCCATGTACCGCCTTGGGGTTGGAGGGTAATCTGCGGCGGCAGATACGCCGTGACAACGACCCGGCGCGACTGAACTTGCCCACACTGGTTGCTCACCACGACCCAGTACTCGCCTTCGGTGGTGCGGTCTGCTGTAAAAGTGTATGTCTGTCCCGTCCCTACGGGGACCCCGTTCCGGTACCACTGGTACGTTAGAGGAGTATAGCCTGAAGCTTCGACCGTCAGACTGATTTGCCGCCCTACGCACTCTGCTATAGAGCTTGGCTGCCGAGTAATTTGCGGTAGCTCCCGGACCTCAACCTGGACTCGATCTGTAGTAATAGTGCCGCAGGGGCCAGTAATCACACACCACCATACGCCGTTATGGCGTTGGGGTGATGCAATACCTGTGTAAGTTGGGTTGTTTGCGCCTTGCACTGGTTGGCCATCTCTGTACCATTGGAAGCTCAACCCGCTTCCGCTGACGGAGACGCTTAAT
>JANWXA010000243.1 GCA_025055465.1 Candidatus Kapaibacterium sp. | reverse complement strand
TTTTGTACTCGGGGTCAAAGTTCGTCGGCAGGAGTTCAGCATACCGCACCTTGCCCCAGTGCACGGAGCGATGCAATCGCACTTCGGCTCCAACCAGGAGCTCACCGCCAGCGTGTCGCCACAGCAGCCGGGGAATCCACCCACCATGTCGATTGCCCACAAATGCCCGAATGATGGCGTTGCGCGGGTAGACGGTATCGGGGAGGTCCCAGCCGTACTCTCTGGTCAGCCGTAGCGTCCGAGCATCGGCCCACGAGCCGTCAAAGTCAAAGAAGCCGTCACCGGTGTAGTAGAAGAGCACGGACTTCAGCTCCAGGTTGTCGGCGATACGCCAGTCATTGAGTAATTCGTAGTGCGGCTGGGAGAAGTTCTCCAGCTCGTTGGGACGGCGTTCTATGGCGAAACCGATTTGACGGTAGGTGCTATCGTATTGCCACCAGGCATAGTTCTTGCGGCGGAGTGTCAGGTCCTTGATGTGCCCCTTAGGAATGCCGTAGTACGTCAGCCCATCTGCCAAAGGCCCGCCGTAGATATTGATCTGGGTGGTAAGCCCCTTATCGAAGCGGGCTCCGCTGAGGAAGTAGCTGTTGAGCTCCGCCCAGCTCTGGTCCCGGTAGCCCCAAGAGTTAATGCGAGCCATGCGGCCATAGACGGCGTATTTCCCCTCAATAAGCCCGGAGGAGACTTCTAATGCGTAGCGCTGGATTGTAGGCTGAAACGTCGTCCGCCCGCCGGCACCGAACTGCTGCCAGCCGTTGCCGACGCTGATGCGTGCCAAGCGCTCTGTGAGGAAGTTGGAGGTAGTGATGTTGATGCTACCTCCAATGGCGGCAGCACCGTAGTTAGTCACCCCAGCTCCGCGCTGTACCTGAATAGAGCCAATGCTGGCGGCCAGGTCTGGGAGGTCAATCCAGTATACGTTGTGATCCTCCGGGTCGTTCTGCGGCACCCCATTGATGAGTACAGCAATCCGGCGCTGGTCAAATCCTCGCATAACGAGGGTGGAGTAGCCGATTTGGTTGCCGTTCTGGGACCATACGAACACGGACGGAAGTGTATTGAGGAGGGTCGGGAGGTCTTGGGCCGTGTACCGCTGGGCGAGTTCCGCTCGCGCAAGCTCAGCAAATGGTACGGGGCTTTTCCCTAGCTCTGCGCGAGTTGTAGTTACGCTTACAACGGGTAGTTGGTAGGAGCGGAGCGTGTCGGCTGACTCGTCCACAGTCTGCTGTGCTTGAACTAAGAGGACGGAGGCGGAGAGAGCAAAAGCACTTGCAGTGGGCCGCACCATTGCACTTCCTCCACACGTATCTGTTACACAACGCATTCCCACCGTGTGGAGGTGCCTGTTTCAGGGAGGCTGCGAGAGGGGGTGCAGCAACGGAGAAATTCTCTGTGCTGCTCCGTTTTCCCTACGCCGGTATTACCCGGATCAGGTTCGAAGGGTATCCTCTCAGCCTCGCCCCAGAGAGGCGGGGCACCCCCAACGGAGCTATTACAAAATTACGGGGTTCTCGGTGAACGTTTTTAGGTTCAAGAGCCGCCAAGTGTGAAACGTAGACCGGCACCGAGAACTAACTGGTCAGCTCCGCCCAATACGAATTTGATCTCACCGAAAATGGCTCCGAAATCCACCCGTGTTTCGCCTCCGATACCGACATTGAGTCCAATCTCGGAGTCGCTGGTGGTCATAAAGCCCAGATCTACGCTACTGTGGGCATACTGCAGTCCAAACACTCCATAGGCCCGTTGTTGGCGTCGGTGCTCATAAAAAACGTAGTGAGCGTTGAAGTCAAGTGTCCAAAAAGTAGTTCCTGACTCGGTAAAGAAGTAGTGAAAGTTCGGGGTCAGGCGCAAGATGGGAGAGATACCATAGTAGCCACGAAGATCAATGCCAGGCTTCTCGATGTCGCTGCCGTAACAGAGGCCAGCTCCGAGATGGATCTGAGCAGCCGCAACACTGCTCCAGATTCCTGTGGCTACAACGGTGAGTGCAAGCACGAGTTTCATGGAGACCCTCTACCAAGTGGTACATTTACCGTGTCTGTTACATGCACGGCGGCTATGGACGTACGATAGACTGCCGCTGATGTGCAAAGAAGCTTTTGATCGCGTCTGCAACGTAGCGGAGCTGTTCTTCGGTCAACTC
>JANWXA010000242.1 GCA_025055465.1 Candidatus Kapaibacterium sp. | reverse complement strand
CATTGACTCGGGGAAGACCACCCTGAGCGAACGGATTCTTTACTACACTGGGCGCATCCACCGAATAGAGGAAGTGCGCAGCAAGACTGGTGGAGGTCCAACCCTGGATTACATGGAGCTGGAACGTGAGAAAGGAATCACAATCCAAGCTGCTGCAACATATTGCGCTTGGGAGGGCTATCACATTAATCTAATCGACACCCCGGGACATGTCGATTTCACTGTGGAAGTGGAACGGGCATTGCGGGTCTTAGACGGAGCTATTCTGGTCCTCTGTGGCGTTGCCGGAGTCCAGAGCCAGACCATCACCGTAGACCGCCAGATGCATCGGTATCGAGTGCCTCGATTAGCCTTCATCAATAAACTGGACCGCCCAGGCGCAGACCCCGATAGAGTATTGCAGCAGATGCGAGAAAAGCTCCGCCAACGCCCCGTCCTCCTCACCATGCCCATTGGGTTGGAGGACAGATTTGAGGGCGTTATCGACCTTATTTTTCTACAGGCCTTACGATTCGAAGGGCCAAACGGTGAGCGCGTTGTTGTGACAGAAATCCCGGTTCACTTGAAAGAGGAAGCCCAGCGTCGCCGCTATGAACTCGTTGAAACTATAGCTGATGTGGACGATACTATTGCAGAGAAGTTCCTTGCCGATGAAGAGATCTCCTCTGAGGAGCTCATTGCCGCCCTTCGTCGGGCAACGCTGCGCCGTGAAGTGACCCCCGTATACGTAGGCTCCGCAAAGGCTAACAAAGGCATACAGCCACTCCTGGACGGGATCTGCAGATTTTTACCCAGCCCATTAGACGTTAGCTATACAGCTATTGCCCCCGACACGGCTGAGACCATTGCTCTGTCTCCCGATCTATCTCTCCCCCTGGTTGCCTTCGCCTTCAAGCTGGAAGAAGGGAAGTACGGGCAGCTTAGCTACATTCGGATTTATCAAGGAACACTGCGCAAAGGGGACACCGTTGTCAACGTGTCCACTGGCAAGCGAATGCGCGTTTCTCGGATTGGGCGAATCCACGCCGACCAAATGCACGACACAGAACTGGCGGGCGCTGGTGACATCGTAGCCGTCTTTGGGATAGACTGCTCCAGCGGGGACACGCTTACCGATGACCAACTCCGTGTGACATTGACCGGAATGTATATTCCGTCACCCGTTATCGAATTAGCCATTGCTCCACGAGACCGCAACAAACAAACAAATTTCGCCAAAGCGCTCAACCGGTTTATGAAGGAGGATCCCACTTTTCACGTAGCCCGCGACGAGGAAACCGGTCAAACACTCATCCGCGGCATGGGCGAGCTCCACTTGGAAGTTTATCTTGAGCGCATGCGCCGAGAGTATGACTGTGAAGTAGACGTTGGACGCCCACAAGTCGCCTATCGGGAAACCATAACCAAACGTTCCGACTTCAATTATCTGCACAAAAAGCAAACTGGCGGAGCAGGCCAGTTTGCTCGCGTCGCTGGCTTCATCGAGCCTTTGCCTCCAGAAAGCAGCAAAACATATGAGTTTGTGGACCTTGTCGTCGGGGGCGCTATATCCCGAGAATTTATCCCTGCCTGCGACAAAGGCTTCCAAGAGGCTATCCAACGCGGCCTGCTTATTGGTAAACCTGTGGTCGGGGTTCGTGTCGTCCTCAACGACGGACAAACTCATCCGGTAGACTCCTCCGAACTCGCCTTCAAGATTGCCTCTATAGCAGCCTTCCGCGAAGCGTATCTCCGGGCCGACCCCCTTATCCTGGAACCCATTATGAAGCTGGAAGTCTCCGTACCAGAGGAGTTTCAAGGAACGGTTATTGGGCAGATCAACCAGCGCCGCGGGATCATCATGAATACGAGCATGGAGCATGGCTACGCCGTCATCGAGGCCGAGGTTCCCCTAGCCGAAATGTTTGGCTATTCGACCGATCTGCGAAGCGCAACGCAAGGTAAGGGTGAGTTTACCCTGGAGTTTTCTCGATATGCCCCTGTTCCTCGTGTCGTTCAGGAAGAACTGGTACGGGAGCACCAAAAACGTCAGACAGTAGAAAAGGCTGCATAGCGATGAGGAACAAGCCTCGTAAATTTGTAGGCTATTTATAGTAGTCTCTTCGTTACGGTGCAGCAGTGCCGACCATTCAGCAGCTGATCCGTCTGGGCCGTGAGCAAGTTCTCAGGAAGA